>DATCLI010000147.1:0-2684 GCA_036563955.1 Clostridia bacterium
ACTATCGTATATGAAAGTATACCATTTGTGCGATCGGTTTCATTCGGATTGTGGATTGGAGCCGGCTCAAGATACGAAACCAGGGAACAAAACGGGATTTCTCATTTTATTGAACATATGCTGTTTAAAGGGACGGATACAAGGACAGCCGAAGACATTGCAAGGACGATTGACAACATCGGAGGACAGATTAACGCGTTTACAGGGAAAGAATGCACATGCTTTTATACGAAAACGCTTGATGAGGATCTTGAAACTGCGGTTGAGCTTATATCGGATATGCTTTTTAATTCGACATTTGAAGATGTGCACATCGAAACAGAAAAAAAAGTGATTGCCGAGGAAATAAGCATGTATGAAGATTATCCCGAAGAGATGGTGCACGACATGCTTACCGAGGAAGTGTGGAGCGGCAATTCACTCGGATACCCGATACTTGGCAATTATTATTCGGTTGCCGGAATAACGAGAGACGATATTCTTAATCATATGAGAACTTTTTATGTGCCTGAAAACAGTGTGATTTCTGTTGCCGGAAATTTTGACGAGAAAAGGCTTGTGGACCTCGTTGAAAAATATTTCGGGAACTGGCGGTCGCATAACTACTGCAAGATATATGCGTATAAGCCGTGGTTCAACCGCAGCATCAAGGTGAAAAAGAAGGAAACGGAACAGGTTCATATGTGTCTTGGCTTCCGCGGAGTAAAGCAGGGAGAAGAAAACCTGTACTCACTGCTTACGCTGAACAATATTCTCGGCGGGGGTATGAGCTCGCGTCTTTTCCAAAAAGTGCGGGAGGAATTGGGACTGGCTTACTCAATATACTCCTATCCGACTGCTTACAGGGATGTTGGTATGTTCACGATATACGCGGCGTGCAGCCCCCAGCAGCATGATGAGGTAATCCGAAACATCAGGAACGAAATAATTTCAATTACTCGTGAAAAAATATCCGAATCCGATATAGAAAAGGCGAAAAATCAGCTTAAGGGCAGTTTTATTCTCGGACTTGAAAGTACGAGCAGCAGGATGAACAGCATGGGGAAATCACAGCTGATTTTGGGTAAAGTACGCACACCCCAGGAGATTCTTGACAGTATTGAAAAAGTATCAAGAGAAAACATTTATGAAATTATCCGATATGTTTTCAGGCCGGAGCAAATGGGCGTATCGGCAATAGGAGACATAGATATGGATAACGGACTTTTGGACAAAATTGCATTTTGATTTGCGGGCAGGCTCCGATGCCTGCTTTTTTTAATGTCTTTTTTCAATATGATATCCTCGATTTGTTAATCATTTCTTCCGCTGTTTTATAAAATAAACAAGCACTTGAATCCCATGCGCTTCATAGGATGGAATATAATTTCTTCAGTTATTTTGACGGCGGTTAATCGGACAAAACAATAAAAAATTTGCGGGGGTGTGTCTTATAATGCAGAAACGAAAGTACCTTATTATTGGCGGAGATATGCGCAGTGTTTACCTGTCAGAGTTATTGAAAAAGGAATATCACCGGGTTGAAATGTATGGCTTTGATAAAAAACAGCCTGATACGAAAAATAAGAATTTATCTCTTATGATTTCCGATGCAAACGTAATTATCTGCGGAATACCGCTTGAGTCTGCGGGAGGGCTTGTGAATATGCCTTTTTCCGCGGAAGCTCTTCCGGTAAATGCGCTTATTGAAATGATGCCGGGCGAAGTGTTTTTTGTAGCGGGAAAAATAGAAAAAGAAATAAGAAAACAGCTTGATGATAGGGGAATACAGTATATCGACCTTCTTGACAGGGAAGAAATGGCGGTGCTGAATGCAATTCCCGCCGCGGAGGGTGCAGTTGATCTGATTATTAATGCGATACCTTCTACAATCCATAACAGCAGAATACTAATCCTGGGTTTTGGCAGAATCGGAAAAGTCCTTTCAAAGATATTGCATGGCTTTGGAGCCGAAGTTTGGGTTGCGGCAAGAAAATATTCCGATTTGAGTTGGATCGAGGTTTATGGATATAAGCCCGTGCATATTAAAGATTTGGAAAGCTATGTAACCGATATGGACGTTATTATAAACACAATACCGTTAAAGATTATTACAGCTGATATTCTTAATAAAATACGTCCGGATTGTTATCTTCTGGATCTTGCCTCGAAACCGGGCGGAATTGATTTTGAGCATGCGGAAAAACTCGGCTTTAAAGTGGATTGGGCACTGAGCCTGCCCGGTAAAATTGCCCCATTGACAGCCGCTGAAATAATAAAAAGGACTATAGATAATGTATTTCAGGAGGGGAGCATTCAGAAATGATTTTTTCAGGAAAAAAAATTGGTTTTGGACTGACGGGTTCATTTTGCACACTTGAAAAATGCCTTATTCAGATGGAGAAGCTTGCTTTTCTCGGCGCCGATATTCTGCCCGTATTATCATATATGGTTTCGTCGACCGACACCCGTTTCGGAACAGCGGAATATTTCAAAAAGCGGATAGAGGCAATAACGGGAAAAAAGTGCATAACCAGGATTGTCGATGCGGAACCTATAGGACCTGAAATACATCTTGATCTGATGGCGGTATTGCCGTGTACGGGAAACACCCTTGCCAAGCTTGCCAACGGTATAACCGACACGCCGGTGACAATGGCTATAAAAGCTCAATTAAGAAATGACCTGCCTGTCCTTTTAGGTAT
>DATCLI010000148.1:0-2725 GCA_036563955.1 Clostridia bacterium
TAACGGTAAAATGTTCATATCACGCCTCCTGTGTTTGTTGTTTGAACACTTATAAACTACAGGAAAATCGTGATTATGGGAAGAGGGTTTCGACTTTCTTCCCTTATTTTTTTGTTTTGCCTACGAAAATTTTACTCTAAGATTTGTACTTATTTAAAATTTTCTGTTACAGTTTTTTAATATACTGTGACTCAGAACATATCGAACTTGAACGGAAGTCAGCACCCGTAAAAATATCCATTCCAAAGATGAAAACTCTTCGGAATGGATAATAATGGAGGGCAAGCCTGGAATAATTTTGGTCAAAAAGCATGGTTATTCCTTTGTCATGATCAATTTGAATTTTCGCAATAAAGCATTGTCTATTGGTAATTCGTCCTGGTATATTCCTCCGTTTTCAAGGCCAGATACCGGAAATCAGGTTTTACAATCTGATCCAGAAGGTATGCCGAGTTTTGTGAACCGGGGAACCTATTTCGGTTTAATTCCCTTATTATCGCATTCGCTGTTGTGATCCCAATTCCATGTCCGTAATAGTATCCGTCAAGCAGCTGTATCACATTTTCACCCTGCCATTCCGGCGTTTCGGTATTTACATCGGGGTTAATGAAATACAGACAATCCCCCGGTAAAGAGTTTTTAACGCCGCCGTACGTACGAACACCCAAATCCCTGTCCAGGTATTTCCAGTCCATAAGATATATATCTGAGAATAACCGGTCAAAAAGCCCTTCCGGCATAACTTCAACGAGTCCCAGGTAAAAAACGATAACAATTGCCGTTGCGCACTCAGTTCCATACAGCTTGCTGTTTTTTAAAATATCGCGTACCGCTTCATGCGGATTTGCTTCCCTTTTAAGCCTGAAACCGCCTTCATAAGTTCTGTTCCAGTAAGCTTCGTTGCATATGGAATCCTTGAAAAGCTTAAATGTAAAAAGACTGTTATTGAGTCTTTCGGACATATTTACAATTGACGCCCTCGAATCAAGTTCAAAATTCAGTACGCCTAACGAAGGATATGTATATACCGTATCACTTTTCATCATTTCACCGGCAATTCTTTGTTTTATGCTTCCGGGTCTTATATAACTTCCCAAATCCGCACTCGTAATGGTATTTCCATTAATGCGTATCATATATGTACCTCCCTGTTGTTTGTCTTAATTCATAATATGCTGGGGCGCCATTATTGGGACAATCAAACCTCGATATCTTTTTTGCATAAATGTGGGAGAAGTCGGTCATAATTTCTTCTGAGGTGATAATTTTGCCTAAAAAAAAAGAGCGGCGTATTGATTTGACGTTAATCCAGGAAAAACTTAATGATTGTCCCGATGTAAAGCAAAAAAATGTTTTTATTGAGGAGCGGCACGAGGCATGGTTTTTTTATATTCATGAAAATATAGATAATGATCTAATACAAAGGGATTTTATATCCCCGATTATTAATATGACTTATAAGCAGTTATCGGATGTAAAAGCTGTTAAAAATCTTCCTAACGGCTCAATAAAACTGGTTTATGGCACAAACGAGGCAGTAAGGGAAATCTTTTCAGGTAGTATCGTATTTGTTTTTGATCTGATTCCGTATGCGATTTCCTGTAAGATTGATAAGGTTAAAAAGCGTGATCTGACAGAACCAAGCACTGAAAAAAATATCAGAGGACCCCATGAAGGCTTCCTTGAGGTATTGGAGGTAAATATCGGCATACTGAGAAGAAAAATACGCAATAACGCATTAAAATTCAAAACTGTCACACTGGGAAGTATTACGAACCAAACAGTGGCAATAGCTTATATTGAAGGAATAGCCAATCAGGACCTGGTTGAGGGTCTGTTTAAAAAAATCAGCTCTATAAAAATGGATGGCTTTCCGACAATCGGATATATAGAACAGAGCATTATAACTCATCCCAGTTCATTATTTCCCCAGCTTTTGAATACGGAAAGGCCCGACAAAGCAGTGGCTGCCCTGCTTGAAGGAAGAATTGTCATATTGATGGACGGAACGCCTGTCGCGCTTATAGCTCCTGTAACCTTTATTTCTTTTTTCCAGTCGCTTGATGATTACAGCAATCCCTGGGTACTCGGCAGTTTTTTACGTATTGTCAGAATACTCGGAGGAATATTCATTGCAGTATTTATGCCTGCTTTATATATTGCAATAACATCGTTTCATTATTATGCCGTTCCTCTCGAGCTGCTGCTGAGTCTGGCAAAGTCAAGAGTTGCGGTTCCATTCCCTCCCATTATTGAAATTTTAATTCTTGAAATAACTGTGGAATTGATACGAGAAGCATCTATAAGGCTTCCCACGTATATCGGCACGGCAGTAAGCGTATTTGCCGGCCTTGTTATCGGGCAGGCCGCCGTTGAGGCGGGAATAGTCAGCAACCTTGTTATTGTGATTGTCGCCGCTACCGCAACCGCATCGTATGTTGTGCCATCGACGGATATGGCATTATCCATTCGTATTATAAGATTTATATTTATGATTGCTGCGTCTGTGTTTGGAATTATCGGCATTGTGGCATGCACTGTCTTTATACTGGGGCATCTTATCGTTCTTGATTCTCTGGGACAGCCGTATCTTACCCCATTCTCACCTTTTGCCCCAGAGGGTTTGAAGGATAGTATCATCAGGCTGCCTATCAAAGCACAAAATAGAAGGCCGGTTGAAACCAGAGCCGGCAAAAAAGTCAGGAGTGAATGAGTATTGAACGGA
>DATCLI010000149.1:0-4647 GCA_036563955.1 Clostridia bacterium
ATATAGCTGTCGTATTGGATGTTTCAGGGTCGATGCAGTCCGTTGATTTCGAACCGAACCGGCTGGCCGTCGCAGTGGAAACGATAGACAAATTTATACGGCAAAGGCCCCAGGACAGGATTTCATTAATAATATTCGCAGGAACCGCCTATACAAAAATACCGCTTACACTCGATCATAATATCATCCGCGAATCGCTGAAAGAGGTAAGCACTGAGTCGGTTAACGAGGATGGGACTGCAATCGGAATGGCTGTCTCGGTCGGGATTAACAGGCTGAAAAAAAGCGACGCGGCCTCAAGGATCATGCTGCTTGTCACGGACGGCGACAACAACGCCGGAGCGATAAGCCCCGAAGCGGCCAGTGAACTTGCGAAGGAACTCGGGATTAAAATTTATACAATCGGGGTCGGCACCGATAAAACGATTATTCCGGTAAGGGTTTTCGGGCAGACCCGTTATCAGCAGATGGAAGGCGGGCTTAATGAGGAGCTTCTGCAGGCGATTGCGGATACAACGGGAGGACAGTATTACAGGGCAAGGGATTCCAGGACGCTTAACGATATATTTGACAATATAAACAAGCTCGAAAAGACCGAGTTTGAACAGGACCATTTTAAGCAGTATACCGATCTCGCGTTTATTTTTATAAAGTTCGGGCTTGCGCTGCTGCTTATTGGTATTTTTCTCGATCGATATTATTTTGTGCAAATTCCGTGAATACGGGTTTTTGAAGAGGAGTAACGAACAAGAGGAGGATTATTGATTTGGACTACCTGGAATTTAAAAATCCTTCCAACTTAATATATATCATAATTCCGGCGGCTTCCTTATGCCTGTTTATACTCGGGATCGTGAAAAAGGAAAGAATATTGGCTGCTCTGAAGCTGAATATCAGAACAAGGTTTAAAATTATCCGTGTTATTGCAACTGTTGTCGGATTGGCCTTTGTATTTATTTCCCTGCTTGGGCCTCAAACGTTCGAGGGCTTCGAAGAAATACAAAGAACGGGGCTTGATATCTACGTTCTGATTGATACGTCAAAAAGCATGTTAACCGAAGATATCCAGCCTAACAGGATTGAAAGGGCAAAGAAAATCATTGAAGAAATTATCGACAGGCTTGAAGGGGACCGCATCGGGTTCATTCCGTATTCTTCGTCCGCATATATCCAAATGCCGTTAACCGATGATTACGAGCTTGCAAAAATGTTCCTCGACGTAATTGATACGGACATGATTGGCGGCGGCGGAACGAATGCGGGCACGGCAATAAAGCTTGCGTCCGAGTCTTTTGAGAGGACTGTCAATTCCGACAAAGTCATTATCATTTTAAGCGACGGCGAAGAACATAGTTTGGACAGCATAGAGGTACTTAAATCAGTTAAGGATGAGAATTTGAGAGTGTATACTGTTGGCATCGGAACCGATAAAGGCGGGTTGATCCCGATATATGACGACGCGGGCAGAAGGGTTGACTATAAAAAAGACTCGAACGGCGAATATGTTATGTCAAAACTTAACCGTAATACCCTGCAGGAGCTTGCCGTAATCGGAAAAGGAGCCTATTATCAGCCGACGGGCTCGAAAGACGAGATAAATTCGCTTGCCGAAGATATTTCTAATTTAAAAAGGGACATGTTTAAAACCGACCGGATAAGAAGGTTTAAGCAGTTATACCAGTATTTTCTCGCAGCGGGTATTTTATGTATCACAGCCGCGTATCTTTTGCCGGAAGGGAGGTATACAGGTTGAAAAAGGTTTTTGCCGCATCAGCCGTTTTGGTAACAGTCTTTATAATCCTGTATCTTACCGGTGCCTTGGATTATAAAAACACGGTAAACAGATCGCTTATCGAAGGAAACAAACTTTATTCGGAAGAAAAATACAGCGAAGCGCTTGCATCATTCCAAAACGGGCTTTTAAAAGATCCCGGGCACGTTAAATTAAACTATAACGCAGCTTTAGTATCATATGTACTTCAAAACTATGAAGAGGCTGCCGGATACTACGTGAAAGCAGTTGCAAAGGTTGATACCTTCTTAAACTGGGGCAACTCGTATTTTTACGCCGGGGAAAGCTCGGAAGATGTAAACCAAAAACTTCAGCTTTACATGCAAGCCATGGAAACATATAAACAGGGAATTTTGAAATATCCTGAAAATGTTGAGTTAAAGTTTAATTACGAGTTTACGGAAGAAAAGATTAAAGAGCTGCAGGAAAGCATGAACGAAAATGAGCAGCAAAACGGGAATAACAGCGAGCAGGAAGACGAACAGAATAATGGACAGGGGAGCCAAAACGGCGAAAGTAACAAGGAAGAGCAGCAGGACGAACAAAGCGGCAGTTCACAGCAAGATGAACAGAACGGGCAGGAAAATAATAATCAAAATAACGGCGAAGATGAGAACCGGCAGAATTCAGATACGGAACAAAACAGCGGCCAGGATGATGCTTCATCGGAAGAATCCGACGGCAATCAGAAGGAAGAGCAGGAGCCATCCGGATTTAGCGAAACGGACGATTCAAAAGTCGGCGAGGCCGACGACAGGATCGAACAGGTGCTTAAAATGCTTGAAAAACAGGAGGAACAGGCTCTTAAAAATAACCGGCATGTAAAAGATTATCGGGGAGAGGATGAATATGACTGGTAAAAAGATAAAAAACAGGGTATTCATATGTTTAATATGTATCATTATAACACTTTTGTGTACTCAACTATTGGTTATGGCTGATGAGCCCGAATTCATTTTAAGCATTGACAGCCTCAGCCTTGAAATGGGCGTGAGCACGAACCTTGTTCTTTCGCTTGTAAATGCCCAGGACGCTAAAGTGTTGAAAATAGAAGGACTTGAGAATTTTGATGTTTTATCATCAAGCCAGTCCACTTATACATCCATTATTAATAATAAAGCAACCTACAAAAAGGATCATAATTATATAATTATGCCGAAAAAAACAGGTGAATTTACCGTCCAGGCAAGCGTGGAATACAAGGGCGTAACTTACCGGACCAACGAATTAAAGATAACGGTAAAGGAAACAACGAAAGATACGACGGGAGATTTAAAGGACATTTTTATAAAAACCAATATATCGGCAAATGAAATTTATTTCGGGCAAAAGGCCGTTCTTACTTATGAACTGTACTCGCGTTACAATATCGAAGACTTCGGTTTTCTTGACAGCATAAATATCGACGGGTTTATGCTTAATGACGTTAAACAGGAGGACCTTAAAGCTTCTTATGTTTATCTTCAGGATAAAAAATATATAAAATGCGAAGCAAGGCAGATTATACTGTCGCCTTTAAAAACGGGCACTTTTACGATACCGGCATATAATTTTCAGGTGAATGTAAGTACCGGCGATTTTTTCCGCTCTTCAAAACCTTTTTATCTGCAAACGGAATCCAGGGAAATAACCGTAAAATCGCTGCCTTTGGGTAACCAACCGTCTGATTTTTCAGGTATTATCGGGAATTTAAACATTGAGTCGAATTACAGCAAAAATGAATTGAATATCGGCGATTCGCTGACGCTTAACGTTGCAGTATCCGGAAGCTGCAACCTTGAAGTGCTCGATAAAATTATTCCGGGCGGTATACCGGGTTTTTCGGTTTATGAGTCGGAAAAGGATATCGAAGAAAATATAGAGAATAATCAATATATGGCGAAGAAAGAGTTTGAAATTATTCTTGTCCCTGAAACAAACGGAGAGATAAAAATTGAACCTTTTTATATCTCATATTTCAACCCCGAAACAGGTAATTACGAACAAGCTGAAATTCCCGGAACAACAATTACTGTCCACGACGAAGCTCCCGCCGCGCAAAACCGGGTGATAAAAGAAACAGGACCCGCTTCAGCAGTAAAAATCGATCAGGTAAACTACAGGCCGAATATTGAAGGATACATTACAATCAACCTGGAAAAAGAAAAGCTGTTAATTGCCGTGTATGTATTGACGGCACTTTTGGCAGCAGGGATTGCGGGATACATTTTTTACTCTTACAGAAGGAAAAATAATAAAGAACTTAATGAATTGTATAAAAAAATAAAAAGATCCTCGGACGAAAATGAGATATTCAATTTATTGAATGCTTTAATAAAGAAATGTTTTGGAGTCAGTATAAAAGCAAGCACCAGGAATGAAATCAATGAAAAGCTTGCCGGATATGGGCTGGCAGTACCCGTGCTGGAAGTTGTAGAGTATTTGGAAAGTAAAAAAGCATTACCCGACAGAAATCCTTCCATTTTAAAAAAGAAAATTAAAGATATTTACAACAGGGCACGGAGATGCCAGCCCTCCATATGAGAGGGAATATTTTTAGTACTGGTGGGATAAACAACCGTTTTTATTGTATTTAATTAATATTAAATATATAATAACAGCAAAGAGACTTCTTAAACCAAAACACTGAATACAAATGTCCTTCCTGCGGTGAAATATATCATCCCTGCAAATTGATATAGAAAAAATTAATACAGCCAATTTTGAATGCAATTATTGAAAGGATTGATTGGGGCATTTATGAAGCTTAAAGAAAAAATCGCCCTGTGCGAGGGAAAAAACTTCTGGGAAACAAGGGAATTCCCGCAGTATAATATCCCGTCAATGTTTATGTGCGATGGGCCGCACGGTCTGCG
>DATCLI010000150.1:0-6493 GCA_036563955.1 Clostridia bacterium
CTCAGATAACGCAGTGAAGCGGCGAGTTCTCCGTCAGGTCCGCCGTACTGCGATATTATATATTTTGCCATTCTCGGGTCGCATTTTTTTATGTTAATTGGATATTCAAGTTTTTTATCATAATACCACATAAGCTAAGCCTCCCTTGCCCATGGCCACGGATCATCAATCCACTGCCAGCACCGGGGATTCGGCAGGAATCTTTGATTGATCGGACCATATTTTTCTTCAAATTGCTTTCGTAGTTTTTCCGATTCCATGTAACAGGTTCGGAAGTCATTAAGTGCATTTGCATCAGCTGGGTGTGTATCGAGGAATAGACCTAAGTCAATCATACAAAAATCGTAAGCCATTATTTGCTCCATAAGCTTTTGGCGTTCATCCATGTATCATCGCTCCTTTCAAATAATTATTTACCAGGATAGGGCTGGTACAGTTCACGAAAAACAGTGCCTTTGCTAAGTCCCTCCATTGGAGACATAATTCCGTTGTATATCTGGTATGGGATATAGGCTTGAGCAAGCTGAGGGTTATTAGGCATTACCGGGATGCTTATACTTTGTCCTGAGCAGCAGTTGCCCGAAAAAATCAATGTTTCTTTTTCTTTCATGATAAATGCACCTTTCTATTATCAGAATCATAGTACATCCTATGACATTTACATAAATAAGGTGACGTAATAACCGGATAAAATAAATAATAGACGAAATGCCTTTCAAAGTTGAGTTATACGGAGAAGTTTAATATTGGAAATTATCGAATCAATAAAAAATGTGCTAATTATCATTTTTCGAAATGCGTTAAGAAAAAGCAAACTCTTTATTCCCTGCAAATTATAGTTTCAGTCTTATTATATTCTTTTGAAAGTAGCCTATTAGCCTTAAAGTAATCTTAGAAACTCTTCTTCATTTATAATTTTTATATCATATCCCTCATCTATCAGTTTATAAGCCTTTTCTTCCTTGCTGCTTAAACCGCCGTCTCCGACAATACTCTTATCCTGAGCCCCAACGACTAAAAAGTCTGTATTCTTTGAAACACCGCTTTTTAGTATAGCTCCAACATTAACTGATTTCTGCATGGCTGTCCTTCGAGACATAGTACTTAACTCGCCTGTAAAAACGATATTTTTCCCAAAGAACGGATGCGTAATATCAAAAGTCTCGGTTGTGGCAGCAATTTCAGAAATGGAAACATTTTCAAAGCGTTTGTATCTGTTATGCTCTCTAAAGGTTATTTGAGGCTTTAGTTCTCTAAAATCTTTTGGTTCTATGCTTGAATATATTCTTATAAAGTCTTCAAACGATTTCTTTCCGCATCTCTTAACTGTTTCCATAACGATTTGAGCACATGCTTTGGCGTCACATAAGGCATTATGGTGGTTATTTAATTCAATACCGAAGTATTTGGTTCTCTCTTTAAGAGATTTGCCGGCACTTGTACAGGCTTTAGCGCTTATAAGAATACTGCAGAAAAATTTAAAATCAGGAATATCCAGGCCATACTCAAATAGGCAATTTTTTAGAACGGACATATCAAATTTTGCATTATGAGCTATAACATAATTCCTTTTAAAGTATGAATTGATTTGAGCCCAAACTTCGGGAAACCTGGGTGATGATTTTACATCTTCATAGGTGATTCCGTGAACGGCAACACAATTCCTGTCAAATATTCTTGACGGCGGACAAATAAGAAAATATTCCGTTTCTGCAATTTCCAAGTTTTTTACCGCAGCAATGCCAAGAGCGCAAGCGCTATTCAGGTTATAGTTTGCAATTTCAAAGTCAATAGCTACAAAATCAAAGCTCATGATAACCACACCTTAATTAATCCTTATCCAACCTCTCCTTTCTAATTATACAACAATGTACCGTGACAACAAACCCGTGTAACATAGGAAATGATTAAGAATAATTTATATAGTTCTACTTTGGGTAAATTGTTAATAGCTTTCATGAACCGATAAAGGCATTAGCCGGGTTAAGTTGGATGAATCCAAAGCGGTTATAGACAGCCGGTTTATGTTATGTTATTATGAGTGAATGAAAAATAATCCAAAGCTATTTATAATGTAAGAGGTATTGATTATGAAGCTTGTATATGTGGGTAAAACCAAAAATGTGTATGATCTCGAAAACGGGAATTATCTTCTTAAATTCAAGGATGATGTCACGGGGGAAAACGGAGTGTTCGATCCCGGTGCAAACCAGGTCGGCCTGACAATAGAAGGCGCGGGAAAAGCGGGCTTAAGACTTTCCGAGTACTTTTTCAAAGTGCTGAATAAAAAGGGAATTCCTACCCATTATATCGATTCCAACATTGAAGAGGCGACAATGACGGTGAGACCCGCAAAACCATTCGGAAAAGGGCTTGAAGTTATTTGCCGCTACAGAGCCGTCGGAAGCTTTTATCGCCGCTATGGTTCGTATGTAAAAGAAGGCCAGCCTCTGGATTGTTTTATTGAAATGACGCTTAAGGATGATGAACGAAATGATCCGCCGATAACTGAGGACGCCCTTGATATGCTCGGCATAATGAAAAAAAGCGAGTACAAAACAATTAAGGAACTGGCAAAAAAAATAGGGAATATAATAAAGGAAGAACTGCAAAAACACGGCATAGAATTATATGATATAAAATTCGAATTCGGGAAAGTAGGAGAAGATGAAATCGTCCTTATTGACGAAATATCGGGCGGTAACATGAGAGCGTATAAAGGTGACGAATATATAGCTCCGCTGGTGCTTGAAAAACTGGTTCTCGAATCGTATTAACCCAAGGCTTTTGCGATGTAACCTTAATAAAAATCCGCTGTACAATATATAGTGGCAAATTTTAATTCTTACCAGCAATATATTGTACAGCGGAACTCAAAGTATATAACATCGCAAATGCCATTAACCCGCTCATTCCTTGACAAATTAAAAGCTATCGGCTAATATTTGTATTACAGGAATAAAGATGTTCCCTATCTTGATAGATGGGGAACTCTTTACTAAACTGCAGGCGGTGAATTAAAACTTCCGCGTTGTTGAAGTGTTGTGTTGAAATTGCTAAGCAGTTTCTTCGTTGTTTTAATGATAATTATAAGGCTGTGATGGAGAGGAGTAAGCACTAAAGACCGTCAGAGAGTATGCGCCTTGGCTGTGAGCGCATTCGGCAGATTTAGCGTTGAAGGTCGCTCCGGAGCTGCACGGTTGAAATAAGTAGGCTGTGACGGGTGGAATCCGATATCGTTCTTTGAGTTGCCGGTAAGGAATTTTGGTGGTACCGCGGAGGAATACCCCTTCGTCCAATAATTTGATTGGATGAAGGGGTTTTTTAACAGGGGTGAGTTTTTTGGATGCCGCATTAAAAATAATATCAATTGTTTTTATTGTAATTGGCGCTTTTATCGTTTACGGCGCAAGCTATATTAGTAAAAGATTTAAAATTGAAAAAGATAATGAAGACAGCATAAATAACGACGGAAATGATCAAAAGATACTGAATATAAAAATTATCGGAACGTGCTTTGTTATTGTGGGAGTAATTATGGTACTCGTTGCTTTCAGATAACGATAAAGATATGGCATTAACAGCAGCATTAATAGGTGAAGAAAATTTCGTGATATAAATTGTTTTAACGCAGTAAAAAAGGTTCGTGGAGGAATGATTATGATAAGAGAAAGTATACCGAAAAATTATGACCCGAAGGATGTGGAAAAACGGCTTTATGATTTCTGGGTGGAAAAGGATTACTTTCATCCGGAAATTGACAGGAACAAAGAGCCGTATACAATAGTAATACCCCCGCCGAATATAACCGGACAACTTCATATGGGGCATGCTCTTAATAATACGATACAGGATATAATTATACGGTTTAAAAGAATGCAGGGATATTGTACGCTTTGGCTTCCGGGCACCGATCACGCAAGTATTGCGACAGAATTGAAAATAGTCGAAAAACTTAAGGAAGAAGACTTAACGAAGGAAGATCTCGGACGTGATAAGTTCCTTGAACGTGCGTGGAAATGGAAAGAACAGTACGGCGGAAGAATTGTCGAGCAGTTGAAAAGGCTTGGAAGCTCTTGCGACTGGAAGCGTGAGAGATTTACGATGGATGAAAAACTGTCGAAAGCCGTTATTGAAGTATTCGTACGTCTTTATGAAAAAGGTTTGATATACCGCGGTGAAAGGATTATAAACTGGTGTCCGCGCTGTCTTACGTCAATTTCCGATACTGAAGTCGAATACGAGGAACAGGGAGGGAATTTCTGGCATATACGGTATCCGGTGAAAGATTCCGACGAATATGTTACAGTTGCAACCACGCGTCCGGAAACAATGCTTGGAGATACTGCGGTTGCCGTTCATCCCGACGATGAAAGATATTCTCATTTGGTCGGTAAGACAGTGATTCTGCCGCTGATGAACAGAGAAATTCCCGTTATTGCGGACACTTATGTTGATATGGAATTCGGTACCGGCGTTGTTAAAATTACTCCGGCACACGATCCGAATGACTTTGAAGTGGGGCTGAGGCATGATCTTCCCATTATTGACATCATGAACGATGACGCGACAATGAGCGCGAGTGCCGGGATTTATGAAGGGCTCGACCGTTACCAGGCAAGAAAAAAGGTTGTGGAGGATTTGGAAAAACTCGGTCTTCTGGAAAAAGTTGAACCCCACAGTCATAATGTCGGAACATGTTACCGGTGCAGTACCGTTATAGAGCCGAAGGTGTCGCTGCAGTGGTTTGTAAAAATGAAACCGCTGTCAATTCCTGCAATTGATGTGGTAAAAAGCGGAGCGGTAAAGTTTGTTCCCGAACGCTTCGCAAAAATATACTATAACTGGATGGAAAACGTACAGGATTGGTGTATTTCCCGCCAGCTCTGGTGGGGGCACCGTATCCCGGCATGGTACTGTCAGGACTGCGGGCATATGCAGGTAGCAAGAAAAGAACCTGAGCGCTGTGAAAAATGCTGCAGCACTAATCTCAAACAGGATGAGGATGTTCTGGACACATGGTTCAGTTCCGCCCTCTGGCCGTTTTCAACGCTCGGCTGGCCTGAAAAGACGGAGGATTTGGACTATTTTTACCCAACGAGCATCCTTGTTACCGCGTACGATATAATTTTCTTCTGGGTTGCGCGCATGATTTTCTCCGGTATGGAGCACATGAAAAAAGAACCGTTTAAATATGTTCTTATTCATGGACTGGTCCGGGACGCGCTCGGAAGAAAAATGAGCAAATCGTTGGGCAACGGCATTGATCCTCTTGACGTTATTGAAAATTACGGAACCGACGCGCTGCGATATGCTCTTACTGTCGGAACTTCCCCGGGCAATGATTTGCGTTTTTCGGAGGAAAAACTTGAGTCGAGCAGGAACTTTGCGAATAAAATATGGAATGCGTTCCGCTTTACGATGATGAATTTTGGCGAAGATGTCGATTTTTCTAAAGTGAATGCCGGATTGTTCTCACTTGCCGATCGCTGGATACTCAGCCGCGTTAACACGGTATCAAGGGAAGTTACCGAGAATCTTGAGAAATTTGAGCTCGGTATCGGCCTTCAAAAGATATATGAATTCATTTGGGAAGAATTCTGCGACTGGTATATCGAACTTGTCAAGCCGAGACTTTTCAATCGCGAGGCACCCGGGAGGCTCGAAGCATTGTTTGTATTAAACGAAGTATTAAAGATTTCAATGAAGCTTCTGCATCCGTTTATGCCGTTTATAACCGAAGAAATTTACAGGCATCTGCATACTGACGATGAAAGCGTTATGCTTTCCGAGTGGCCGGTTTATAAGCAGGAATGGAACGATCAGGACTCCGAGAAAAAAATGTCCGTAATAATGGAAGCAGTGAGGAGTATCCGTAATATTCGCGCCGAAATGAAAGTTCCTGTCACCAGAAAGATTAATGCATTATTTATTATAGATGACGAAGAACTGGGAACTATTTTTAAGAATGAGGAGTCTACATTTATGAGGCTTGCAGGAGTATCGGGGTTTACCGTATCGAATGACAAGTCCGACGTGCCGAGTGATGCGGTATCAAGCGTTATAAGCGGGGTTGAAATATTCATTCCGCTTGAAGACCTTATAGATTTTGAAAAAGAGATGGAAAGGCTTTATAAGGAAAAAGAGAATTTGGAGAGCGAATTGGAGAGAGTTAACGGAAAACTTGGCAATGAAAATTTTGTTTCAAAAGCTCCTGCGAAGGTAGTGGAAGCCGAGCGTGAAAAACAGAAAAAATATAATGAATTGTATGAAAAGGTAATTGAGAGAATCAATTTCATAAAGAGCAAAATGTAAAATCGGGGAACCGGCTTAATGAGCCGGAGCCCCGGCTAATATTCTATTGGTGTGGCAATAACAGGCGCTGAAACCGGAAGGTTTTTTGGTTAATGGCATTTGCGATGTTATGTACTTTGAGTTCCGCTGTACAATATATTGCTAGTACGTATTAAAGCTTGTCACTATATATTGTACA
>DATCLI010000151.1:0-9286 GCA_036563955.1 Clostridia bacterium
GTATATAACATCGCAAATGCCATAAAGTATATAACATCGCAAATGCCATAAACTGGTCGAAAAAATAACATGAACGGTAAAAAAATTACTATAGATTATAACCCAATTATAAAAATATGAAATTGACATTGTTGAGAAATACATATAGAATAAATTGACAATTACTGCAGTCTTTAACTCTTTCATTTTATAAATCCGATGGCAAGCATGAAATGAACGATAATATTTTATAGGATTATGATTTAGCTTCTTACTGAAGAGGAAAAAGGAAGGGTAAAAATGGATTAAATACTAAAGGCAGACCTTTAGTGTAAGTGAATCGTAAGTTAAAAGAAATGGAAGGTAACTGAGGGGGTGTTAATAAATGAGTTCTGACACTATGGTTATATCAAAGGGAAATCTTAAAAAAGGACAGCTTAAAGATAAAATTGCGCTCATAACGGGAGCCGGCGGAGGAATCGGATACGAGACCGCGCGCGCGTTAATATGGCTTGGAGCAAAAGTAATTATCGCTGAGATAGATATAGTTAAGGGAAAAAGAGCCATGGATGAATTAAACAGGGAATTCGGCGTAAACTGCGCAGTATTCTGTCACACTGATATCGGAAGCGAGAAAAGCGTGAGAAAACTGGCCAATAAAGTCCTTAATATCTTTGGACATATAGATATTATAATTAATAATGCGACTGTCGCACCTATAGGTTCAGTTCATGAAGTTGGCATCAAAGAATGGGATTTGAGCTATGGAGTAAATTTAAGGGGACCTGTCCTATTAATATCACAGTTCCTGCCATATATGCTCGAGAAGAATTCCGGGATAATCGCAATGGTGCCATCATCGGGAGCGGCGCCATTTATGGGCGCGTATGAGGTGTTTAAGACTGCACAGGTTGAACTTGCAAATACCCTCGCGGCAGAACTTGAAAATACGGATATTATAACTTATTCAATCGGACCGGGTATTGTAAAAACTGACACAGCTTTAAAGTCAATAGAGAAATTAGCTCCGCTGTATGGAAAAAGTGTTGAAGAGTTCTTCAGGATGAGTGAAAATGTATTAATAACCACAGAGGAAGCCGGAGCAGGCTTTGCAGCTTCAGCCGCCCTGGCCGAAAAGTATAGGGGTCTTGAGATTAGCTCAATACAGGCGCTTATCGATGCGGGAATTTCAATAACTGAAAAAACGAAGACCGATAATTTGATATTGTCTGATGAGGATAAGAATAAAATTGAACTCTTGTTTACCGACGTAAAAAAAACCTTTGTTGAACAAATAAATGGCTGGAGTTCAAGACCAATTTTTGAAAGGCAGTGGCTTATAAGAGACTTTAAAAAGCTTATGGGCGCTTCTACCGAATATTTCCTCGAGATCATCAAAGAATTTGAATACGCCCTGGAAAGCGGCGGAATATCCATGACCGGCATTAAGAAACTTCCTCTTGAAAAGATTTCTTCTTATTATAAACATCAAATCGAACTGCTCAGGGGTTATGAGAAAGATAAAAATAAAGTCAGTGAATACACTGAAATAATGAACGGATGGATTAAGTCCGTTGAGGAACTTCAGGAACTTGTAAAAGATATATCATCACGGTAACCGCATAAAACTGATTATCATATGGCACGTGGAATTAAGTCCCATCACTCACACTAATTGGAGCGGTTATACGAGTTTAAGTATCGTATAACCGCTCATTAATTTCTAGAATTCAGGTGTCAGAAAGCATATTAATCCAGTTTAATATTATCGGAAGGAGATGCGAACGGACCCGGAATAACCCTAATACTGCGATGATTTCCAAAGTAGTCTGAATCGAATCGTATCGGTGTTCCATCCGCGTTTTCATAGTATTGTTCGGGCTCGAAGGCTTTGCCGAGGACTTCGGTATTGATCATCCGGCTGCTGAAATCCCTTATGTGTTCATATATATTAGTACTCAGGTAATAATGTCCGTCTTTTTCCACGAGTTCCACTTTAATGTCCTGATCATTGTTTTCAACAACCAGGCCGTTCACTTCATTTTTCCACGGTTTTGCGTCATTTAGATATACATTTCCTTCGCTCCAGATTGGCAAGCGGCCTGAATGGGCGGGCTCCAAAGCTCTCATGTTCGGACGCTGCGTAAAATCGAACTGCGCAACCCATTCATCATAGGTTGGGTAATCATCGAAAACATGCGTGCCGACAGCTCTGTTTTCGAGCATGGGCTTCAAGCCTTGATCATGGTAGATCAAATAGTCTTCCGAAGGCCATTTCTGGATAAAGATATTGTTGAAAAAACGGTTGTCGCCGTGAAGTATGGTCATAAACCCCATCACTTCCGTACGATGCGGTATGTGATACGGCGTATAGCGCGGACCTGTTCCTTCACCAACACACGTAAATGCGCCGCAGATAAGGTTGTGAACCATGGCCACGCCCTGTGTTGCAAAACGGAGGCTGGCATCTGAGAGCAGAATATTGTTATCGATCAATGTCGGCCCATGGCTGACTTCCACAAATAAGTCCTGGGACATCATACCTCCCGGAAGATGTTTGGCATACGGCGGCCGCTGGTTATCATGCAGGAGGTTCTGTGTAATGCGTGTACCCTGCGCTTCCCAGTCGCACCAGATTCCCATCGTACAATGGTGGATATGGTTTCGGCGCATGAGCACATCAATGGCCGCATGCAGTTTAATTCCGGCAATTTCCGCTCCGCCAAGCTCCATCATGTTATTTATATGGTGAATATGGTTGTCCTCTATGATACTGAACACACCGCCCATGCGGCCAATAATGCCGCCCTGTTCGCAGTGATGAATGTTGCAGCGGCGAACCATGTGGCTTCCGACTTTTTCTTTCAGCCATCCATGATACTGGCCGCGGCAAACAGCATCCCGTTCCATCTGGGTAGGACTCTTCACATGTTTATTTGTAAAGTAATGTTCGTTGTCAGGATCAAGATATTTGCCGAGGGAAATACCGGCACACTTACTGTTTGATATTTCACAATCCTCAATGATCCAGCCTTTGCTCCAGTGAGGACCAATCATGCCGTCCTGAAATGCTGCGGGCGGCGCCCACGTGGTGGCAGCTTTATCAATTTTAAACCCTCTGACGGTATGATAACCGACACCGGTTTTAGAAGGCATAAAACACCTGCGGCGAACATTAATCTCCACATTCTCCTTGTTCGGGTCTTTACCCTGGAAATTAGCATAAATGATCGTTTCATCAGCATTCGTGTCCTGTTCGGTATACCATTTATAAACAGATTCTTCCAGAACCCAGCTGCACTCATAAATATCGCCTCTGATGCACTCTTCCAGGGTTGCGGTTTCATACATCGCCCTGTCATTTAAATAAACACATCCCGTATGCTTGTTCGGAACCGCGAAATACCAGTCACCATATACTAAAGTGGTATAAGGATTGTAATCGCCGAAAACACTGTTTGCTATGCGGCATACCCAGACATTTCCCTTGTAATGCTTCCAGTTTTTCACCTGTTCCGCACCGGTGATCACAGCACCAAGAGGCGTAGTACTGATATACGTGATACGGGCATCCTCAGTACCGGAATGGACCGGATCTACATATTCTCGGTAGACCCCCGGCGCTACGAGCACTTCATCACCGGGATGCGCTATTTTCGCGGCTTCGCTGATCCTCTTAAATGGTCTATCAATTGAACCATCACCGTTTCTCGCAGCATTTGCGTCTACGTAGTATTTCATAATGACCTCCTGTTATTTTGATATACATATTGGGAAGAAGCCCCTGACATGATACATTATATCATGAATTCAAGAAAATCATAGGATTTTCACTCAGTAAAACCGATGGCAGCAGGGTAAGGTTATCCTAATCCCGGCAATCAAATATACGGCGGGTTTTCTTTTCCGAACGCGGCAGCTCACCAATATTTACGCAATCACAAAAAATCCGTATACCAATTTTACTTTTGAACATTTGCAGTACTTCTTTCATAACCTTTTGCCTGTCTGCGTCCTGTATCGTTTCCACTTTCAGCGTCATTCTGTCTTTTCCGTCGATGCGCTCAATTATCACCTGATATTCGCTTGAAAGCCCGTTCACACAATTTAACACTTCCTCAATCTGACCGGGATAAATGTTTACACCTTTTACTTTAATCATGTCGTCGGTTCTTCCGGAAATCCTGTCTATCATGGGATATTCCCTGCCGCAGCTGCATCGATGCGGGATTATCCTTGTTAGATCATGGGTACGGTAACGGATTAATGGAGCCGCGGCTTTTCTTAGTGTTGTAATCACCAGTTCGCCAAACTCTCCATTGGGGAGAACCTCACCGGTCTTCGGGTCAATAATTTCAAAATACATATAGTCGTTCCAATAATGCATTCCTTCATGTTTTTCGCAATCAATTGCTATCCCCGGACCATATACCTCAGTCAATCCGTATATGTCAAACAAATCGATATCCAACCCGTCGGATATGCGCTGCCGCATTCGCTCTCCCCAGCGTTCGGAACCGATAACCCCACGCCTGAGCGCGATTTTGTTCTTCAGTCCCCGGTTTCCGATTTCTTCTGCAAGAAGAAGCGCATAGGATGATGTTGAACAGAGTACAGTGGATTTCAGATCTATCAGCATCTGAATCTGTTTTTCCGTATTTCCGGGTCCTATCGGGATTGCCATTGCCCCGAGCTTTTCACACCCCGCCTGGAAGCCAATACCTGCGGTCCACAGCCCATAACCCGGTGTAATCTGTATTCGGTCACGCTTTGTAATACCCGCAAACTCGTAACAGCGGGCAAACATTGTTGCCCAGTCCTCCACATCTTCCTTCGTATAGGGAATGATGACAGGATTCCCCGTTGTTCCGGAGGAAGAATGAATTCTTACAACCTCTTCGTCCGGAACGGCCTGCAGGCCCAACGGATAGGCGTCACGCAGATCATACTTGTCACTGAACGGAAGCTTTTGAAAATCTTCTATTGAAGTCATATTATCAGTATTGATGTTGTTTTCTGAGAAGATCTTTTTGTAGAACGGACTGTTCGCTGCCGCATAATCAATTGCATGCTTCAGTACGGAAAACTCTATATTACTTTGCATTTTTCTTTCATCTCCCCTGTCGTTTTCATCCCGGAATGGAACGCTTTAATATTTAAGTCAAGGTATTTAGCCTTGATATTTTTCTTAATTGACTGTACGATGCTGTCTTTGGATAGTCCCAGAACTCCCAGTCCACAGGCCGCACCAATAAGAACCGTATTGACAGCCCGGAAAGATCCGCATTCCCGTGCAAGCTTGTCCGCATCGATAAATATCGCATTACTGTTTTCCGATATATACTTCGTTATTTTTTCCGCATCATAATCCGCCATTCCCAATGCCGTTGACACCGGGATGATGGATGCGGTGTTTACAATGGCAAAACCATCCTTTTTCAGGTACGGAATTCTTCTTGCTCCCTCACACAGTTCAAACGAAAGCAGCAAATCGGCTCCTCCGACCGGTATATACGGAGAATGAGCATTACCGGCTCTTACATGACTTACAACACAGCCTCCGCGCTGGCTCATACCTATGGTTTCTCCTGTTCGTGCGTTTCTTCCTTCAATGACGTATGCATACGCCAAAATCTTCGAAGCAAGAATGGTTCCCTGACCACCTACTCCGGTGATTAAAATATCCATGTTCCTGTCCTCCTGTTGTATAGATTACCGGAAAATCTTCGCTTTCATTATTCATTTCAGGTTTGGCAAAATAAATCTCCATAACCTGTATTCATTTCACAACCATTTATTTGGCTTTTACCTAATTTTTACAACCTGATAATTCTATCACATACATTTGTACAAAGCCCGCAGCCATTACACAAAGCGCGGTTAATCTCCACTTTCCTGTCTCTGACGGTAAGAGCCGGACAGCCGATTTCCCGGATGCACTTTTTACATCCGGTGCAATCCTCCACAGCACATACATTGTCGGGTTTAACCAGCGCCGCACAGGGAGCTTCAAAAATAACAACACTGACGCCCTTTTTTTCCGATGCTTCCCGGACTGTTTTTACCGCCAGATCGAATTCAAACGGATTTACTTTTTCAACAAACTCCGCACCCAATGATTTTGCCACGGAAAATATATCAATCTTCGGTGACGATGTATTCATCATCGTCCGGCCTATTCCCGGATGAGGCTGATGCCCTGTCATCGCCGTCGTTGAATTATCAAGCACAATCACATTTATTTTTGTTCCGTTGTATACCGCATTGGCCAGCCCCGTCATCCCCGATGCAAAAAAGGTGCTGTCGCCGATAAAGGCAAATACATTCGTATCAGGCTCCGCTTTTTTTATCCCCTGCGCAACCGTGATGCCGGCACCCATGCAAAGGCAGGTATCCGTCATCTCAAGGGGTTTTCCGTTCCCAAGTGTATAACAGCCTATATCCCCGCAGAAAACGGACTTTTTACCGCGCATCGCTTTTTTTACCGCATAGAAACTTGCCCGGTGAGGGCATCCCGCACAAAGAACCGGCGGACGCTGAGGGAAAACCATTCCGGACTCGTTTTCAATGTTCTTTAGTTTCCTTCCAATGAATTTTTCTATAATTTTTAGTGTATTCTCAAATCTCAATTCCCCGGCAGGGCTCACAAAGCCATTCAGTTTGCCCCGGATCGGCTTTTCGATTTTTCTTACGGCCATTATATGGTAAAGCTGTTCCTCGATCACCGGATCCAATTCCTCAAGAACAAGCACTTTTTCAACCCTTTGCAAAAATTCACTGTATAGCTGATCCGGCGGAGGAAAAACCGCACCTGACTTAAGAATCGTCACATCCAGTTCATAGGATTCAACGATATCTCTGACAATTGCATAGGCAGCGCCCCCTGTCGCGATTCCAATCCGGCCGTTCCCTTCGATTCTGTTAAAAGGAAGCCGGGAAAAGAGAGCCGATATCTCTTTTTGCTGCTGCTCAATTTCAAGATGGCGCCGGTAGGAAAGGGGCGGAAATATGACCCATTTCGGCTCCTTTACAAAACCTTCCGGTTCATATTGATAAACTTCAGTATCCACTTCAATGGTACCGCTGCTGTGACAAACTTTTGTTGTCGGCCGTAAAATGATCGGCAGATGCAGCTTCTCCGATAGTTCAAAAGCATATTTTGTCATTTCATACGCTTCTTCCGGAGATGACGGATCAAGAACCGGAATATTCGCAAATTTTCCAAAATGCCTTGTATCCTGTTCGGTTTGTGATGATATCGGCCCGGGATCATCCGCGACGACAATCACCATCCCTCCCTTCGTACCTATAACGCCGAGGCTCATCAAAGGATCGGACGCAACGTTCAAACCCACCTGCTTCATTGTAACAATCGCCCGGACTCCGCTCCAGGACGCTCCCGCCGCCACTTCAAGGGCGGCTTTTTCGTTCGTCGACCACTCTACACTGATTTTCCCGTCAGTATTATATTTTGCCACACTCTCCAAAACTTCGGTCGATGGTGTTCCCGGATATCCGGCTGCAACCCTGACTCCGGCCACAACGGCCCCGAGAGCTATAGCAGTATTACCCAGCAGTATTTCTTTCAAGTCATTCACCCTTCTTGTAATGTCATTTATTTTTTCGTTTGCCGTCAAACATATATTATCCGCAAACGCTTGCCATCCAAATCCGGCTCAAAAACCTAAAAAACACTATTCACAAGTATCGCTGAGCCAACAATTACAACAGAAAACATTATAACACAGATATCATTTATGTTTACTACATATTTTTTATAGCAGCTATCTCTCGTTCGTAAATGGAAGCCGCGTAATTCGGCAGCTATCGCGCTACCTTCGATTTTTCTTACCGATGTAATCAGAAGCGGTACGCACAACGGAAGCACGAGCTTTATCTTTTTAAAAATGTTTCCCGTGTCAAGCTGCACTCCTCTTGATGTCTGGGCTTCGATGATTCCCGTCATTTCATTTGCGAATACGGGTATGAAACGCATCGCGGTAGTTAACGCAAAAGCATATGGATACGGTACTCCAAGTTTTGTTACGAGCACATTGGACAAATCATTAACCTGTGTAATCGAAAGCATAAGGGCAAGGGGCATTGTGGCCGTAACCAGACGTAAGACAACCATGAACGCGGATGAAATGCCTCCGTCGGTTATAAATATGTTTAGAGGCAGTTTTACCAGCACATTTCCGTCCCTGATAAATAAAACCTGAAGCAGAAAAATAATAATACAGAGCTTAAAAAGCCCTTTAAGCAGCATAACGCTCCGGGTGAATATGCCGGCCTGTGCTCCTATACTCAGATTTAAAACTATCAGCATAATCAGGAATAAATGATTTGCGCTGATAAAGGCGGCAATGCAAATCATCAGAGCCAAAAGAAGTTTTGTCAGCGGATTTAGCCGGTGTAAATACGAACTGCCCGGTACATAATCAAAAAAGCCCTTCATCCTGTCCTTTTCCTCCGATTCTTTATCCTTTTTAAAACGATATCCGTCATTTCATCAACATAAAATACATCATCAAACCCGAACCTTGCAGCGAGGCGCGCTATCTGAGGCGGTAGAAGCGAAGCCTGACTGAGAATCTCCTCCATTTGAAAAATCTCCCTCGTCTTTCCGTCGGCAATCAGCCTTCCTTCCGCAAGAACAAGGATACGCTGCGCAAAATGAAGAACAATCTCCATGTCATGGCAGACCATAATAATGGTTATACCCTTTTCATTAAGTTTTTTAATAATCGACATTATTTTCATACATTCCAAATAATCCAATCCTGTGGTAGGTTCATCCAGAATAAGGATTTCAGGTACCGCGGCTATGGTGGAAGCAAGAGCCACCTGCTGTCTTTCTCCGCGGCTTAAATGAAAAGGGTTGCTGTCCGCATCGAAATCAAACAGTGAGAGTGTCTCAATAAGCCGCTTTTCTATCATATTCTTATCTGTAAACGCAATATCAAGGCTAAACCGTATTTCTTCCCCTACTGTGTTTTTACAGATCTGCCTGTCCGGATTTTGAAACAGGAAACCAATATGCCTGGCAAGGATACTTGATTTTGTCGTTCGCGTATCCATCCCATTTACTGTAACAGTTCCGGACGATGGCTTTATTAATCCGTTCATGATCCTGCACAGGGTTGATTTCCCAGCGCCGTTCGATCCGATGATGGCTGTAAACTCACCTTTTTCTATATGAAACGATATGTTGGACAACACTTTTTCATTATTGTATGAAAAAGATATATTCTGTAAATTAATCATAAATCAGTCTCCTAATACCCGCTTCGGCCTCATCAAGATT
>DATCLI010000152.1:0-3977 GCA_036563955.1 Clostridia bacterium
ATGGCAAAGAAAATTGTGGGGTTGGTAAAACTCCAAATACCGGCAGGTAAGGCTACGCCTGCTCCACCGGTTGGACCAGCTTTAGGACAGCATAGTGTAAACATTATGAGTTTCTGTAAGGAATTCAATGAAAGAACGGCAAAGGATGCCGGGCTGATCATTCCGGTTGTAATCACGGTTTATGCGGACAGGTCATTTACTTTTGTAACAAAGACTCCGCCTGCTGCCGTGCTGATAAAGAAAGCCTGCAAGATTGAAAGCGGTTCCGGTGTTCCGAACCGCGAAAAGGTTGCCCGTCTTTCCAAAGAGGATCTGAGGAAAATTGCGGAAATGAAGATGCAGGATTTAAACGCAGGAAGCCTTGAAGCAGCGATGAAAATGATCGCGGGAACGGCAAGGAGCATGGGCGTTGTTGTTGAAAGCTGAAGTTGCCTGTTTTTGCAGCGTGGGAGGGAGAAATCCCGAAATTAGCACCACAAAGGAGTGATTGGATATGAAAAGAGGAAAGAAATACCTTGAAAGCATGAAGCTTGTTGATAGAATGAAGCTCTATGAACCGGCTGAAGCTTTTGATATTGTACAAAAAACGTCAAAAGCCAAATTTGATGAAACCGTCGAGGTTCATATAAAACTCGGGGTTGACTCGCGGCATGCGGATCAACAGGTAAGAGGCGCGGTTGTACTGCCCCATGGAACAGGAAAAACCGTACGGGTGCTTGTTTTTGCAAAAGGTGAAAAAGCTACCGAAGCGGAAAAGGGCGGTGCGGATTATGTCGGTGCGGAAGATTTGGTTAACAAAATACAGAAGGAAAACTGGTTTGATTTCGATGTTGTTGTTGCAACTCCCGATATGATGGGTGTTGTCGGGCGCCTTGGACGAATTCTCGGTCCGAAAGGGTTAATGCCGAACCCGAAGGCTGGAACCGTTACGATGGATGTTGCAAAGGCAATATCGGATATAAAGGCTGGTAAAATAGAATATCGCCTTGATAAAACGAATATAATCCACTGCCCGATTGGAAAGGTTTCATTCGGAACCGAAAAATTGGTGGATAATTTCCGTACCCTGCTTGATGCCGTAATTAAGGCGAAACCTGCAGCCGCAAAGGGGCAATACCTTAGAAGCGTTGTTATAGCTTCAACTATGGGTCCCGGTATAAAGATTAATCAGCAGAAAGTATTTGATTAATAAATTACCGCAAAAGCCCCGCTTTTGAAAAAAACACTGTTTACAAATTAAATCATATGTAGTAAAATAACGAAGCGTAAATATATTGCAGTTATTTTTGCGAAACCTGTATTGTTCCGGTTTATATATGCGGAACAATGCGGCAGTTTAATAGCTGCGGCCATAGACAGCAGGAACCGGAAGGTGTAACGTATATCATCCTGCCGAGGCGAAAAAGGGTTTACCAAACAGGTAGATAAATCCTCTGTATGTCTGTGGCTAAAAAAGAATACAGAGGTTTTTTATTGCTTAAAAAAAGCAAATAAAATACACAATAGGTAATCAGGTAATGGCGTTTGCGATGTTATATACTTTGAGTACCGCTGTACAATATATTGCTGGTATGCATTAAAGCTAGTCATTATATATTGTACAGCTGATTTTATTAAGGTTACATCGCAAAAGCCTTAGGTAAAAATTCAGTAAGGAGGTGCCGCAAATGCCAAGTGAAAAATCCCTGAAACTGAAAAAAGAAAAGGTAGAACAGCTGTCTGAAAAGATAAAAGAAGCAAAATCTTTTGTATTGGCAGATTACAGGGGTTTGACCGTTGAACAGGATACTCAGATGAGAAGGGCCATGCGTGAAGCAGGAATTGAGTATATGGTCGTTAAAAATTCCATTGCCAGGTTTGCAGCGAAAGAAAACGGCTATGATCAACTGGACGAATATTTAAAAGGCCCGACATCCATTGCTATCAGTATGCAGGATCCGGTTGCTCCGTCGAAGATTATGTCAAAATATGCCAAAGATTATGAGAAACTGGATATAAAGGCCGGGGTCGTAGAAGGAAAGATAGTCGGTATTGATATGATAAAATCCATTGCCGCACTGCCGTCCAGAGAAGAACTCGTAGCTAAGGCCTTAGGCGGTCTGACAGCCCCATTGTACGGAATTGTATCTGTACTTAATGCGAATATTCGCGGCCTCGTGGTTGCTTTGAACGCAATTGCAGAGAAAAAACAAGAACAAGCATCATAAATATTTTAAGTGGAGGTTTTGAAAATGAGTGAAAAAGTAACAAACTTGATTGAAGAAATTAAAGGTTTAACAGTCCTGGAATTATCCGAATTGGTAAAGGCTCTTGAAGAGGAATTTGGTGTATCGGCTGCCGCTCCTGTGGCTATTGCCGCGGCTCCTGCAGGTGCCGGAGGTGCGGCTGATGCTGCTCCTGTTGAAGAAAAAACTGAATTTGACGTTATTCTTAAGGATGTCGGCGCAGAAAAGATTAAGGTTATCAAGGTTGTACGTGAAGTAACAAGTCTTGGCCTTAAGGAAGCGAAAGATCTGGTCGATAATGCTCCTTCAACGGTTAAGGAAGCGGTTTCGAAGGACGAAGCAAACAATATCATTGCCAAGTTTAAAGAAGTCGGCGCAACCTGCGAAATGAAGTAATTTATCCTGTTTACCTGAAAAAGCCTGCGTTTTAACGCAGGCTTTCTTGTTAAGGGTCATTATTACCGCGAATCCTGTTCAAATAACAGCGAATAAAAATAGTAGTAGTAAAAAATACTACTTAAGTATTGATATAGTTTTTTCCTGGTGTTATAATTATAAAAAACTGAAAGACCTGATGAGTTGAAGCTGCTTCGCAATTCCTTCCGCAGCTTCAGTCAAAGTAATACGGGATGGTGGAAAAATGATTGAAAATATTAAGGTTAATGCTTCAGGAAACATGGAAATAGGCGGATGCGACGCTGTTGAGCTTGCCAGCGAATATGGAACTCCGCTCTATGTTTTGGATGAAATGGTTATCCGTGAAAATTGCAGGAAGTATAAAAACGCGATTGACAGGCATTACGACGGAAACGGACTCGTACTGTACGCAAGCAAAGCTTTCTGCACTCTCGCGGCATGCAGGATTGCGCACCAGGAAGGCCTCGGGCTTGATATAGTGTCCGGCGGTGAGTTGTATACTGCCTTAAAGGCCGGTTTTCCAATGGAAAAGGTTTATTTTCACGGAAACAATAAAACCTTGGAAGAAATTGAGATGGGAGTTGACTATAATATTGGCCATTTTGTCGTTGACAATCATACTGAGCTCCTGAATTTGAATGATATAGCACGCAGAAAAAATAAGAGAGTGAGAATATTATTCCGTATTAAACCGGGTATAGACGCCCATACACATGAGTTCATCCGGACCGGTCAAATAGATTCAAAATTCGGAGTGGCGCTTGAAAACGGAGAAGCCCATGAAATTATTTCATTGGCAAAAGGCATGGACAATGTCGAGGTTGTCGGGGTGCACTGCCATATTGGATCACAGATATTTGATATTGAGCCCTTTGAACACGCTGCAGAAACAATGTTGAATTTTATTGCCGACATCAGGGATAAATACGGCATAAACATAACCGAGCTTAATCTGGGAGGCGGTTTTGGAATCCGTTATACAAGCAAGGATGACCCCGTTGAATATGATAGTTATATTGAATCGGTTTCAAAGGTAGTAAAGCGCATATGTAAGGAAAAAGGGCTGGGGAAAATGTTTATGCTGATGGAACCCGGCCGTTCCATTATCGCCCCTGCAGGCATCACACTGTACCGCATCGGCTCTGTAAAAGAGATAAAAGGGGTAAGAAAGTATATTTCAATTGACGGAGGAATGGGTGACAACCCCAGATATGCGTTGTATAAATCGAGATATACGGCACTAATTGCGAACAAACCTTACGCTCCGTGCACGGAAACTGTCACAATAGCCGGGAGGTATTGTGAATCGGGCGATCTCATTGCAAAAGACATTTC
>DATCLI010000153.1:0-5251 GCA_036563955.1 Clostridia bacterium
TCCATATTCCGGGGGTATAACGCTTTACTACCAGGTAGATGCCAAAATCAATAATGGAAGCTGGCAGTATACATCGGCCTGGGATTCTCCAAAGACCGTGCCTGATAGTCAAAAAAACAGGTATTATATCCCGTGTCGGCATGGCGAATACTACGCCGGATCCGGTACTGCCTACCTTAAGCATTTATTCTCAGACGAAGCGGTTACCAATGACATAGTTAATTCGGGCTGGGATTATTTCAAAAGCAATACAATTACGTTCAGGGCACGTTTTGCCCAGTCCTTTGACAATGGCGATACATATGTACTCTCCCCATGGTCAAAGGAATTTGTACTCTCCGCGAATGTTAAGCTTGATGCCGAAAAGATGATAAACCATGCTCCGACGCTTAAAGGAGCGGAGATCTCGATGCATGGCGATACGCCGTATTTAGCGGTCAAGCTGGACAAACCGCCCCAGGATATCGGAGACCTGAATGTTGCCGCCGGCGGCTCCGTGGGAGCGGAAATATGGCTCCGCAAGCAGGGAGACAAGGAATTTAAGAATATTCATTACTGGTGGGTCTCCAACGAGTCTATCGAGTTTAATATAGCGAATTATTTTGACGAATATAAAGACCACTATGAGGAAGCGGCCTATGAAATCAAGGTTAGATACTTCCTTGAGCTTAAAAATTACAAACAGTATGAAAGCTCGGGTACTGTCTACAGTCCTTTCTCGAACGTAATTTCGCATAATATCCCGGCATGGAGCAATGCGAGTTCGTGGGCAACGGGAGAATTGAAAAAAGCAGACGATGTGGGATTGATCCCTGAAGTTCTGAAGGGCACAGATCTTACAAAGCCCATAACACGAGAGGAGTTTTGTGAGCTTGCTTTGCTGCTCTATGAAAAATCGACCGGCAAAAGCCCTGCGCCGGCTTCCCCCAATCCGTTTACAGACACAAATAATCCACAGATACTGAAGGCTTATGTGCTGGGTATTACCCAAGGCACCTCTGCCACAACATTTTCACCGGAGGTTTTAATAAACCGGGAGCAGTGCGCAACGATGCTCTTTAGAACCATCAAGGCGATCCATCCTGACGGCAATTACTCCATAGAGGGTATTCCGGACTTCCCGGACCAAAAGGACATCTCACCATTTGCGGTGGAAGGGACGAAGTTTATGTCGAAGCTCGGTATAATTAAAGGCGACAGCAGCGGCAACTTTATGCCAAAAGCAACGACACCCGCGCAAACTGCTGCAGGTTACGGCATGGCGACAAGGGAAGCCGCGCTGCTGATGGGTGTGCGAACCTATGACAAAATGGATGAAATAAAGGCTACCTCGGGGAATACTGCGCCGGCGGATAATGAAATATCGATTGCAGGAACCTGGGTTATGGGTACCCTGACCGGCGGGAGTTTCAATGCCGGGACAGGTAAATACGAAGGCGGTATGTCAGGCCTCGGTATGATGTATACCTTTAATCCGGACGGAACTTATACTTCTCTTTCAATCTGGTCTGAAGCCATCTGGGGTACCGGCAGATACAGTGTAAAAGACGGTATGCTGACTCTAACTGACAGAACCTCCGAGAACAGCAGTGACGACGGAAAGACCTGGAGCGCAAAAGAAACAATTCCTGACGCATCGGCATATTTTGACGTCGGGACGGATGAATCCGGGAAATACCTCCTGATAGGCGAGGAAGGTGCGGCTCCGCCACTCGTTGACAAGAAAAACGCTTTAAAATACAGTCTAAGAGAGCCATAATACACTTACGTCATCAATTGTCACCGGTTATGGAAACCATGTTTCCATAACCGGGACTTATACTGTCAAAGACGATAAGATAAACTACGGATGATTCTGCTTCCGCATTGACGCCAGGATATTAGTGTTCTCCCGCCATATTACGGTAGACAGAAGGGGAGATCCCTTCTACCTTTTTGAAAACACGCAGGAAGGTTGTCCTGTTCTCGATCCCGATTTGTGCCGCAATGTCCTGGATTTTCAAGTCGGTTTCCTTTAATAATTCCTTTGCTTTATTGATACGGATTTCATTGATAAAATCGGTCAGCAATACACCTGTGTTTTCTCTAAAAACTCTGGAAATGTATTTTGCCGATACTCCCATATGATCCGCAATCAGTTCGAGACACAGATCGTGCATGTAATTTTCTTCAATATACTTAATTATCATGGAAACAAGATTTCCCTGTCTCGAATTGGACTGCGTGCCTAATAACTCAATACTGATGTGAAAAAAGCGTTTTATGTTTTGTAAAAGTTCCTCTACACTCATAAACGAGTCCAGCCAATTTTTACCTGGCGCTGACGCATTCTCGGCTTCCAGCTTAAGGTCTGTCACATCAATGCCTCTTTCTTCCATTAACCGAACCCCGACACTGTACAATTCTTTCATTAACGATCGCATATGTTCATAGGAAACGCCTTTCTGTACATTCCTGTCAAGGATGCTGTCGATAACGGCATTCACTCCGGCAGCGTCTCCCGCTTTTATGCAATTAAGCAGTTTCTGTTCATCATAGAAGGAATAGAAGAATTTATCGGTTATTGACAGATCATTAGAATGGATAATCTGGAAGTTCTTCTCCCTGTTTCGCTTGCTGATGGCTGTCATCGCTTCATTAAATGAATTTCCGAGATCATTTATATCGGTGAACCAGGAACCGGTCCCTACGGTAATTTCACAGTATTTTTCATCGTTATGAAACAACGATAGAATATGTTCGAAGGCTTCTGTAACCAGTTCTCTTTCATCCGGGTGATCGAGGTTCACGATACTGACAAATATATTCTGCTGATATTCCATGACATAAACGGGCATATAATCGCTTACAATCGTCCACAGGATTTTTTTGATGCCGCTGAAAATACCCATCCGTTCCGTATTCAGAATATCCTCATAAAACGATTCTTTTAAATAGATAAAAACACTGACGCAAATATAACCCTTTTTATGAAAATCAAATTCATTTGTAAGGGTTTCCTGAAGAATTTCACTGTCGTTAATGCGGTGCCCTTTAATGAGCATGAGAAAGGAATAATCCACATATTCGGCGGTATACCGGTCATATTTGACCTTGTACTTCTGTTGATGATCTACCAGGGACCGGACACCGGAATGAATTGTTTCTATCTCATTTCCCAATGCTGCCGTACTATTCGCGAGCTGCCAGAGCTCCTTTTTCTGGACAATAATATCACGGATGCTTTTAATAGGGTTATAGATATTGGAACTGAAAAGAAAAGAAAAGAGAATCCCCATGACAATAAGGACAACGCAGAGAATTCCGATTACCTGCATAAAGCCTCTTATCAGTCCATGAAGTTCTTCCGTGGGGGTAATGGCGTAATATTGCCATCCATACAGGTTTGACTTTACATAGGACAAAATGTATTCTCTTCCGTCAATTGTGATTTCATCCGGAGCCTTCATCGATATTCCATCCTGGCGGACATGAGACAGAGATTCTATTCTGCCCAGAAAACCGTCACTGTCATAAATGAGCTGGTTTTGATCATCCAGCACAAGGAAAGCGGTGGAATTAAATACGCTGTTCCCTTTTAAAGTTTTTTCAATGGAATCGATTGCAATATTTAATACCATTACGGCTTTGTATTTGTTAATCCGGTTGTACATTACGATAGGCACAACATGCTTTTTTGTATTCACATTCTGCTCCGCCACCTGTGACATGGGAAGCAGTTCAATATACTTCGACGAAGCGAGTTTGCTGTTCCAAAATTGGGAATCGTATTTTTCATACCTGTAAATGCGGTTAAAGAAGGCTTCGAATTGATTTAATCCTCCGCTGACAAATACATCCTGGTTATCGATAAAAACAAAAATACTGTCCGCGAATCCACTGACAACATTTTCGCTTCTCTGGATAATTTTCGGGATTCTCCAAAGCTCCGTCCGTATTTCCTCTGTTTGCTCATCACGAGGCAGCAAATATTGCAATACCACATCGTTGTTAAAGAAATTAGCGCTGGTTTCCTGTGCGATTTTGAGGTAAATGTCGATGGTATCTGAAGCGGCTTCTACATTGGACGTTATTTTCTCACAGAAATTTTCTTTTATTACATTTACAGATTTGATATACGTTAGAAGGCCAATCACCATAATGGGAATAAGCAGCGATGCAAAATAAGAGAGCAGCTTAAAGTATAGGCTCCGACTTTTGAACAGATCCCGAAATTTTGTAGTTATCCCTTCTTTTACCGCACCATCCATTTTCAATACCCTTGTCAAAAACCCGGTTTTATTCAAATTCTAAAACGAAATTTTAATGATATTCAAAGCCTCCAAACAATTCACAATGCGGATGTTAACAGCGCAGTGAAGCTTTCTCTTTCTGAATACATTTTCATGCTAACATGCAGGAACGGAAAAGTCAAAACTTCTGAAAACCCTGACCGGCTCAAACAAACCATAGGGCTTCACCAGGTAATCCCCGATGTATTCCTTTCCCTCCGTCCGAAAAGATGACGAATTTACCGTATTGGATTTAACAGCCTGATGGAACGGACCAAAAAGATTTCTCGGGCTTCCCATTACTTCTATCTCGATATGGTTAAAACCATCTTTAATAAAGGGTGTAATATCCACGGTGGACGCGGTTTTCCAGGGGATATGCCCCGCTGTTTTCCCGTTTACCCTGACCTCAACATGGACCGCGGAATACTTCCCGAGTTCCAGGAGCATCCTTGCTTCTTTTTCCTGCCATCGCGTCTTTTCATAAGCATATTCGAAATGGTAAACCATGCTGCCGGCATAATGCATATATCCCTGCAGATTCCAGTCCCCGGGCATTAGTTTTGCGGGCTCTTTTATAATTCTTCTGTTTGTATCCAGTGCGAAATCCCCAATGATGTAGCAGTCCTCCACTTCCATGCGGTTTCTGTAATCGCAGGACAGGGTAAGCACATTTTTCCCTTTCTTTATGTCTTCGAGTAAAATCCTGTGGAAAGCCCTGTCCAAAAACCATCCGCTGGGTGCGTTTTTTTGTTCTTTCCCATTAAGCATAATTTTGAACCAATCCGATCGCTCGACAACCAATTCGAGTCCGTTCACGGGTATATCACGAACTTCAAAAACAAATCTGAAGGAAACCGGGGTCCCGTCCCCGGAATGGGGTTTATCAATCCAGGTATATCGCTGCGGCAGGACGTCGTTGCAGTAAACCTGGATCATGCCCAGCTTATCCCTTATTTGCCTCTGGGCCTGCCACACAT
>DATCLI010000154.1:0-7504 GCA_036563955.1 Clostridia bacterium
GCTTGGGATCAAGCCCGAAGACATATTCGTCGTTTCCATAATGCCGTGTACCGCAAAGAAATCGGAAATAGTACGCAGCGAGATGAAGAATAACGGCGTTCCGAATGTCGATGCCGTCCTTACGTGCCGGGAGCTTGCTGATATGATTAAAGAAGCCGGAATAGATTTTGTAAATCTGCCGGATCGCGAATTTGACGTTCCTCTTGGCATGTCTTCAGGCGCGGCGGATATTTTCGGAGTTACCGGAGGGGTTATGGAAGCGGCGCTTCGTACGGTTTATGAACTTGTGACAGGACGGGAGCTTCCTTTTGACAAACTGCATGTCTCCCCTATCGTCGGTCTGGAAAGAATTAAAGAAGCCACAATAAAAATAGAGAATCCGCTTGAACAGTATTCATATCTTGACGGTTTGGAAGTAAAAATAGCCGTTACAAACGGATTAAAGGGCGCAAGGATTCTTATGGAACAAATTGCCGAAGGAAAATCCCCCTACCATTTCATTGAAGTAATGGGATGCCCCGGAGGGTGCATAACCGGCGGCGGACAGCCGAGAAGCAGCGACCCGGACGTTCGTGAGAAACGGCTTAAAAACCTCTACGACGAAGATGAAAGCAAAACGATAAGAAAATCGCATGAGAATCCTTATATTGTATCATTCTATAAGGAATTTCTCGGCGAGCCAAACGGCCACCTTGCGCATGAACTGCTTCATACCCATTATGTGAAAAGGGGAAAATACAACGAACACTCAACGGAAACCTTTGTGCTTGACTTTCCAAAACCTGAAAAACACAGCGTAAAAGCAGTGAGATCCACAGAACCGCTGGCAATGCCCGATACTGTGAAACCACGCTCTCGTGAGGAATTGGAATCTGTCAAGATACTAAGCCTTGAGGCAGAAAACAAAAAACTCAAAAGCGAACTTGACGATACATTGGAAACAGTGGATATACTTAAACGCGTTATCGCCGATTATGTACAGGGTAAATAAGCGGGAAATAACATGAAGAATATTGCCTCAAAACGTAATAACCGCATAAAAGCGGTTATTACGTTTTTATCGAAAAAAATTATTTAACAGCGTCGTCACAGAACTCCAGAAATTTATATCCGAAGCCTCTGACGGTTTCGATATAATTATCGTGCGGTTTTAACGAATCTCGAAGAGTTTTGATATGAGTATCGACAGTACGGTCTGTTCCGTAATAATCGTGACCCCATACTTCATTTAATATCATTTCGCGTGAAAATGTCTGGTTCGGATGCTTCGCGAGCAATATCAGCAGCTGGTATTCTTTCGGGGTAAGAAATACCCTTTTGCCGTCGACATATACCGTGTTGGACATCGTATCAATATTCAATCCTTCAAAAACGATATTTCGAACCGGTATGTCTTTTTTGTCGACCCTGCGGCGAAGGATAACCTTTATACGCGCCAATGCTTCCTTTTCAGAAAAGGGTTTTACAATATAGTCTTCGGCCCCAAGCTCATAACCTTTCAGTACAGCTTCTTCATCATCATTTTGGGATAAAAATACAAACGGAGTACACGATATTTTGGATAATTGCCGGCTTACGCTTTTGCCATCCAGTTCAGGGAGCTGATCTTCCAATAATACCAGGTTATAATCATATCTTCGGAAATGCTTGATTGCTGTAATACCGTCAGGTACCGAATCCACTTCGTATCCTTCCTGCGTAAGGACTTTTCTTAAGCAATCTCTTATCTGTTCGTCACCGTCTGCTACCATAATCCGTATTTTCACAGGATGCACCCCACATTTGCTGCAAGTATACCCTGACTGCGTTTATTGAATACTAATATAACTTGCAAAAACACAGGCAGGATACTGCGCCTAATACTGCAAAATAATAGGCTTTCTTAAAGCCGCTCAAAAATAATGACCATTCCCTCTCAACTAATGCCGTAAAACACATGCACATATTGCGGAAGCAGCCATTAAATTATAATGTGATTTGCAATATTGTTAAATATTTATCATTGCCATAGTTAATACTATTATAAATTTTCAAAGAAGTCAACCTAAATTTGTCTGTTTTTTAACAAAGTTTTAAAAAAATAAGCCGCCTCTTGGTCTTTATGGGGGAATTTGTCAATATCCAAATTTTTAAGTCAGAATAAAAAACGCATAAATATTTAAAATGCAGGACTTTTACCCCTTTTCGCATCCAAGGCCTTTGCGATGTAACCTTAATATAAATCAGCTGTACAATATATAATGACAAGCTTTAATGCGTACCAGCAATATATTGTACAGCTGAACCCAAAGTATATAACATCGCAAATGCCATCATCCTTACCAATCTTGACACAGGCATATAAAAATAATAAAATCAATATAACAAAAATTTGGAGGGAATAAAAATGAAAAGAATATTCGTTTTATGCACATGTATTCTGCTTGCTGTTGCACTGACAGCGTGTTCGAAAACAAATGAGAATGAAATAAGAATCGGAATAAACTACGAATTGTCAGGCGGCGTTGCAACTTACGGACAAAGCTCCGTTGAAGGCGTTGAAATGGCTATTGAAGAGATAAACAATGCAGGCGGCATCAACGGCAAAAAAATAGTGCCTGTTAAATATGACAATAAGTCCGAGCCTGCCGAAGCTACAACACTTGCGAACAAATTAATCACCCAGGACAAGGTTATTGCTATACTTGGTCCGGCTACTTCCGGTCCATTTAAAGCGGAAATTCCGGTAGCGAACTCAAAGAAAGTGCCTATTGCGACCGGTTCGGCCACTGCGGACGATGTAACCTTAACGAGTGACGGTAAAGTACAGGAATATGTTTTCCGTGTTTGTTTTATCGACTCATTCCAGGGAACGGCCATGGCAAATTTCGCGGCGGATAATCTATCTGCTAAAAAAGCGGTAATTATCATGGACAGTTCCAGTGATTACGGTAAGGGCCTTGCGAAAAACTTTAAAGAAAACTTTGAAAAAATGGGCGGAACAATTGTCGCCGAAGAGGCATATGTTGCGAAGGATACTGATTTCAACGCCATTCTTACAAAAATTAAGGGCCTTGATTTTGATGTGATATACATACCGGGATATTATAATGAAGCAGGTTTGATTATAAAGCAGGCCCGTGCTCTGGGAATCAACACACCGATACTTGGAGCCGACGGCTTTGATTCCCCTGTTTTGTTAGAACTCGCCGGTGCCGAAGCACTAAACAACGTATACTTTACAAACCATTACTCTTCCCTGGACAAAGACCCGGCTGTTATAAAATTTATCGATGACTTTAAAGCAAAATATAATAAAGAGCCTGATGCCTTTAACGCGCTCGGTTATGACCTCGTAAAATTTGTAGCCGATGCGATTGGCCGTGCCGAAAAGCTCAATGGCGAATCAGTTAAAAAAGCTCTTGAGGAAACAGAAAACTTTACCGGTGTTACAGGAACATTAAGCGTCGATGAATTCCATAACCCTGTAAAATCGATAATCGTTATAGGTTTGGAAAACGGAAAACAGGTTTCCGCCGTTAAGATTAATCCGTAATTGATTCTCATTTCGCTGCTTAATTGGATGAGAGTGAAAACTCTCATCCAATTAGTATTTCGAGATAAAAGACGGAACTTTCGCTCACATCTCTTAGTTGGCGTGTATCAATTAAGAATTACAGGCGGTGAGTTCTGAATATAGCGCTTTTAAATTGAAAGAGGGTTAGCTTTTTGGAACAGTTTTTGCAGCAAATTGTCAACGGTATTTCGCTCGGAAGCATATACGCGCTTATAGCTTTAGGCTATACAATGGTTTATGGAATCATTAAGCTTATTAATTTTGCGCACGGCGACATATACATGCTCGGTGCGTATATTGGTTATTTCTGCATGACCAGCTTTGGTCTCGGGATTCTTCCGTCGCTTCTTATAGCAATGACTGTATGTACCTTTTTAGGTATTGCAATAGAACGGATAGCATATAAACCACTCCGGAATGCTGCAAGAATAGCGGTGTTAATTACCGCTATAGGAGTGTCCCTGTTTCTCGAGTACGGCACAATGTTCTTTGTAAAGGCTGATGTTCGTTCATATCCTCCTTTGAAGGGAATACTTACGCGTTCATTCAATATCGGGGGTATTGTCGTTACCGCACAGCAGATTTTAATTGTATGCATAACAATTATACTCATGGCTTTTTTGCAATTCATTGTAAAACGCACACGCACAGGGAAAGCAATGCGCGCTGTTTCTCTTGACAGGGACGCGGCGGAGCTTATGGGAATCAATGTGGATAACACAATATCCTTTACATTCGCATTGGGTTCCGCTCTTGCGGGCGCCGCAGGGATTCTCGTCGGTATCTATTACAACTCGATTAACCCTCTGATGGGTATATTGCCCGGCCTTAAAGCCTTTGTAGCGGCTGTTTTCGGCGGTATTGGCATAATTCCCGGCGCTATGATCGGCGGTTATTTTATCGGCACGATTGAAGTAATGGTCGCCGGATACGGCAATTCAATGTATAAGGACGCGGTTGTATTTGCGATATTGATTTTGATACTTATAGTAAAACCATCAGGACTGCTTGGCAAAGAGACCAAAGAGAAGGTATAGCATTATGAAGAAATTGACTGAAATTAAAGGAATAAAAAAATTTGTTGCCCTTTTGCTGACTTTTGTTATAGTGCAGCTCCTTTTGTCGTTCAATATTCTTAATGATTATATTATGGCGACCATAGCAACGATCTGTATAAACATCATACTCGCGGTAAGCCTGAACCTTATAACAGGGTTTACGGGCCAGTTTTCGCTCGGGCATGCGGGTTTTATGTCCATCGGCGCCTATACGTGCGCAATTATTATAATGCGTTATCCTTCACTGCCTGGTTTCATTATAGGCCTATTCCTCGGAGCAATACTCGCGGCATTGCTCGGATTCGTTGTCGGGCTGCCCACACTGCGGTTAAGAGGCGATTATCTTGCGATTGCAACTTTAGGTTTGGCCGAAATAATACGAATTATATTCCTTAATCTTGAAATTACAAACGGCGCCGCGGGACTATTTATCGAAGTACAATATACGAATTGGCTCTGGTTGTTTATTTTTACCGCGGGAACCGTTATATTAATAACAAACTTCATTAATTCTTCTCACGGACGCGCGTGTATATCAATCCGTGAAGATGAAATAGCGGCTGAAGCAATGGGTATAAATACCACAAAATACAAGGTTGTCGCGTTTGTTTTCGGAGCTTTCTGCGCAGGCATCGCGGGCGCTTTGTATTCTTCATATTTCTATTATATAAAGCCGGATTTGTTCGGATTCCTTAAGTCAATCGACATACTTGTCATAGTTGTGCTGGGTGGGCTTGGAAGCATTTCCGGTTCAATACTCGCCGCCTTTGTTCTTGCTGTTATTTCTTCCCTGCTGCAGTCTTTTCCTGAGGTCCGAATGGTCATTTACTCAGTGCTGCTTATTGTGATAATGCTTTTCAGACCGCAGGGAATTATGGGTTCAAAAGAACTGTCATTGTCAATGTTCAACAAGCTCGGAAGCATCGGCAGCATTTTCGGACGCAGGAATGGAGGTGGGCGCTGAATGTCTATTCTTGCTGTCAACAAGCTGACCAAATCGTTCGGAGGCTTAACCGCCGTATCGAATGTATCGATGGAACTTAACCACGGCGAACTCGTAGGCCTTATCGGACCGAACGGCGCCGGAAAAACCACGGTATTCAACATGCTGACCGGAATATATGTACCTTCCTCAGGCGACATAACGCTCTCGTTACGCGGCAAAAATATACGTCTTAACGGAAAGAAACCAAATAAAATCTGTAAGGAGGGCGTAGCCAGGACATTCCAGAATATCCGGCTGTTTAAGGACTTAACCGTTCTTGATAACGTCAGGATTTCAATGCATAAGAATATCCGGTACGGACTTTTGCATGGAATGTTTCATTCCAAACTGCATTCTGTTGAAGAAAAAAAGCTTTTGGATAAAAGCGTTGAACTTTTAAGCATATTAAAACTCGATCACAAAAAGGATGAGCTTGCGAAAAACCTCCCATACGGAGAGCAGCGTCACCTTGAGATTGTGCGCGCACTTGCGACGGAACCGAGCCTTTTGCTTCTTGACGAGCCCGCTGCGGGGATGAATCCTGCCGAAACAGCCAAACTAACCGAAATTATAGGCTGGATACGAAAAAATTTCGATCTTACAATTTTATTGATAGAACATGATATGTCGGTTGTTATGAGAATATGTGAGCGCATTTATGTGCTCGATTACGGAATCGTAATTGCCGAAGGTTCTCCCGACGAAATAAAAGCAAACGAGCGGGTTATTAAGGCATACCTGGGGGAGGATATGCGCAATGCTTGAAATAAACGACCTGAATGTCCATTTTGGTGTAATACATGCGTTAAAAGGAATTTCACTGAAGGTTGAAGAGGGTGAGATTGTTACTCTTATCGGCGCGAACGGCGCCGGTAAAACAACTACGCTGCGTACGATATCGGGGCTTAAAAAACCTACGAGCGGTACGATATTTTTTAACGGAAACAATATCACATCAGCTTCACCGCAGGACAGGGTTAAAATGGGCATTTCCCTTGCGCCCGAGGGGCGGCGCATATTCAGCAGCCTGACCGTTCTGGAGAACCTTGAACTTGGAGCTTACCTCAGACGCGACAAAGCGGAAATCAAAAAAGATATCTCCATGGTATATGAACGATTCCCAATCCTTAAGGAAAGAAGAAGACAAGCAGCCGGCACGCTGTCGGGCGGTGAACAGCAGATGCTTGCGATTGGCCGCGCACTCATGAGCAGGCCCAGACTTTTATGCCTTGATGAGCCTTCGATGGGACTCGCGCCGCTGCTGGTCCAGGAAATTTTTGATATTATCAGGGATATTAATCAAAAGGGAACAACAATACTATTGGTAGAACAGAATGCGAGCATGGCTTTGCAAATAGCAAACCGCGCGTATGTCATGGAAACCGGAACAATAACTCTATCCGGAACAGGAACCGAACTTATGCGGAGTGAAGACATTAAAAAAGCATATTTGGGAGGTTGAAACAATGTTTGTAAAAAACAAGATGACTACAAACCCGTTTACAATTTCACCCGATCAAACAATACCGGATGCCCATGAAATAATGTCGAAACACAATATCCGGCGTCTTCCCGTTGTTAAAGGCGGCAAGCTTTTGGGCGTTGTTTCACGGGAGGATATTATGCGCGCTTCACCTTCCATGGCGACAAGCCTGAGCATTAACGAAATTACTTATATCCTGTCAAAAACAAAAATCAGCAAGGTTATGTCTAAAGAACTTGTTGTTATATCTCCAAACGCCCTCCTGGAAGAAGCGGCAACATTAATGAGGGACAGCGGCGTCAGCTTCCTTCCTGTGGTCGATAACGGCAAACTCGTTGGAATAATCACGGAAAGCGATATATTCGATTCATTCATAGACCTGCTCGGATTCCGCGAAAAAGGCACACGCCTTACCATTGAGG
>DATCLI010000155.1:0-4843 GCA_036563955.1 Clostridia bacterium
ACCATATCCGCAGTGAGCGTTTTTCCGCTGCTGAGAATAACGTTAATTTGGTTTCCGGTATCGATAAATGCTTTCACCCCATCACCCAAAACCAATCCCACGCCATTTTTTTCAAGCTCTTTTTCGACCGTTACGACTATATCCGGATCAAAAGGAGCAAGAATATGGGGAAGAGCTTCAACGACGGATACGTTTAGTCCTTTGCTTTTTAGATTCTCCGCCATTTCCGCGCCGATAAAGCCGCCGCCGACCACAACAGCGCTGCTTACCGCTTTTGTCTCAATAAAATCCTTAATCGCATCAGTATCAGGGATATTTCGAAGTGTAAAAACTTTATCACTGTTAATTCCGGGGATATTCGGTTTTATTGGTTTGCCTCCCGGTGACAGCACGAGATAATCGTATGCTTCTTCATATGTCCCTTCTGAACTGCTTTTTACCGTTACCTTTTTATTGCCCGTAACAACATCAATTACTTCGCTTCCGATCCGGACGTCAATATTAAACCTCGATTTCATTGCATCAACGGTTTGAACCAGCAGGCTGTCACGATTCTTTATCGTTCCTCCGATATAATAGGGAAGGCCGCAGTTGGCAAAAGAAATATAGTCACCCCGTTCAAACATGATTATTTCGGCGTGTTCGTCGAGCCTTCTTAATCTTGTTGCAGCAGATGCTCCTCCTGCAGAGCCGCCAACAATTAAAATTCTATTACTCATTCCTATAGACTCCTGCTATTTTTTGGTATGCATAATATCACGAGATTAAAGATGAACGCCAGCATAGCCTCTTTCATAGGCGGACACCGGTTTAAATTATGGACTGTGACTTAAAAAAATGCTAAACTGTTTCTTGCGTTATGCTAAACATTTTAAAAATGTCTGCCAAACGCATATTATCTAATCGTATATCCTTCGTCTTCTATTGTTTCTCTTATAATCTGCTCATCGATTTTTTCATCATCGTATTCAATTACTATTTTTTTATTATCTACATTTACAATGATATTTTCGACCCCATTAATTATTTCAAGGGCTTGTTTGATTGCCTGACAGTTGTCAGCCGTTAAACCTTCCACAGTAATAGATATATTTGCGCTTGCCATACTGTCACCTCAAAATCTAAGAAAAAGTTTTCTTTCGCTGCCAAAATATTATACCATGAACAGCTTTAATTGTTCAAGGGCTGAAAAACAGCAGAATAAGCTGCATTCCGAAAAACAGCGGGTGAAACATCCGAAGCAAAGTCGCGTGACTACCGGAACGCGACAGCAATACCTCGACCCGTGAAGCAAGACCCATGGGAATACAGAAATTTCGAAAAATCAGCGGATAATGGGCGTTTAGAATTGATACATTCCTTCGACGCTGTCAATTTCCTCTTTGGAAAAACCTTTCTGCATCAGAAATTCATATATCTCGACTTTTGAATAAGGTTTATATACCCTTATAGCTTTCATGCTTCCTTTCAGCGAATAGCTGCCGATGCAGGATGGAATAAGAACCGTATCGCCTTTTTCGACAGATAAACTGCCGGCATCCGTATCTATCGACCCTCTTCCGTCAATGAAAACATATATATGGAATTGATCTGCGCCCGTGTCCTGCATTATCATTCCCGACATATCGTAAACTTCAGCACAGAAATACGGGCCGGCCGCAAGAACTGAAACGGACGCGCTGCTGCTAATATTATAAGATAAGATTTTTTTCACGTTCTTTTGATTACTGCCGTAAAAATCAATTACATCCAATGCCTTTTCTATATGAAGCGGCCTTGGTTTTCCGGCGCTGTCCACCCTGTTGTAATCGTAAATCCTGTAGGTTAAATTGGAATTCTGCTGAATCTCAGCCAATAGTATCCCTTCTCCGATAGCATGAACAAGGCCTGCACGTATATAGAAGAAATCTCCGGGCTTAACCTCTGCTGTATTCAGACATTCATCGACACTGTTCCGCGAGATCGCTTCTCTAAAAACCTCTTTTGTAACCCCGGGACGAAGGCCGTATATTAAGCTTGCTCCTGGCTTCGCATTTATAACATACCACATTTCGTTTTTTCCGGGTTCGCCTTCATTTGCCATCGCATATGCATCATCGGGATGAACCTGCACCGACAATTTATCGTTCGCGTCTATAAACTTGATCATTAACGGAAAATCTTTACACCCTTCTATGCATGTACTTCCGATTATTTCATGTCCATATTCGTCAAGCATCGATCTTAATGTTCTTCCCGCGTGTATACCATTGGATATAATGCTCATCCCGTCGGGATGGCAGCATAATTCCCAGCTTTCGGCGACTATGCCCTCGGGCAGTTTTTTGCCTAAACTGAGAAGATTTCTTCCTCCCCATATATAATGCTTATATACGGGTGTAAATTTTAAAGGATACAACACTGATGCTCACTCCTACAGTTCCTTTATCTTTATGTTCTTGTACGACTGCCTGATTTCATCCCAGCCTGCCATTTCGGAACCTTCTTTCGAAGCGGTAAGGCAGCCTGCCGCAGTTGCTATTCTCGCTATATCCTCAGGCGCGAGATCCATCCATATGCAGTATGCGAGCGCGGCTACCATTGCATCGCCTGAAGCGACGGTAGACTTTACTTCAACAGGCAGTGGTTCGGCTTTATATATTCTGTCCCTGTAACAAAGGATTGAGCCGCTGTTTCCCAATGAAACAAGAACGAGCCGTATCCCGTTTTTTGCAAGGCGTTCCGCTTCGGCTGCAATATCTTCAGTACTGTTCAAAGGCTTTTCGGCTATTTGCTCCAATTCGTACAAATTCGGCTTTATTGCGTATGGCTTTGACTGAATACTCAGCTTAAGCGCCTCTCCGTCGGTATCGACAATAGTTCTGACATTCATTTTTTCCGCCATCTGAATGCAGGTGGAATAAAAACAGGACGGAATTGAAACGGGCAGGCTCCCGGACAGGACAAGCATATCCGCATTTCTAACGAGTTTTTTCAGTTTACTGAAAAACTCCTCCAAAGTTTCAAAGCTGATTTCCGGCCCCTGCTCATTAACTTCCGTTATGCTTCCGGTGCTTTTGTCAAGTATTTTAATATTAATACGGGTTTCACCGGAAATAAATAAAAAGTCCTGATTTATTCCATATTCCTTCAGCATCGACGAAACGAGGTTTCCGACCTGCCCTCCCAAAATGCCTGTTGCGACCTGTTTTACTCCATACGTTGAAAGAGCCTTTGAAACATTAATTCCCTTGCCGCCTGGATCAAGCCTTACCGATTTTGCCCTGTTGAGTTTTCCGGAGATAAAATTCTCAACGGTAATCATTTTATCGAGCGCGGGATTCATTGTTACCGTAACAATACTTGCTTTCATTAATAACCTCTTTCCCTTTTTATTGCTTGTCCAGGTATATTATAGCATTTTCGGGAGTATTATCAATTTTTATTTTTTTCAATTGTTTTAACGACTTTTTGTTCGTTCTGATCCAGTATATAGCCTATTTTTACAATATCTCCGTCGTTTATCCCCTTTTCTTCAAAAACAGTAGCCGCGTTTTCGAGACGAAAAACAACCGGAGACCCCGAAATCATGGCTTCAAAACTGTTGTTATCGATAAGCCCTACCACTTCTCCTTCAACCGTAAATAAGTCATTTTTAACCTGCTCTTCTTCAGGTGTAGATGTAGTATGACCGTCAGGCGTCGCAGTTTTATCCGATGAATTCTTGTTGTTTCCGCATGCTGCAGCTATCAGGCAAAAAATAATCGCAAAACAAATTACAGAAATCTTATTCATTTTTACACCTCCATCTTATAGACGCACAAACATTCCTTTGGTTCCTTCCGTATTTATTTATTCTTTGAAAGCTGATGAAGAATTATTTCATGCTCCGAAATCAGATAAGCCCTTTTTTCATCAATAAACTTAACCATAATGTTCATTCCCGGCATGGTAACATGATCATTCTCTTTACCCGCATGTCCGTAGAAAAAAACCTCCGAGCCCATTGCTACGGCAGCTGAATTGCCGAATACTTCAATATCATGGACCTGGCCGTTTAACTTAATGTTCTTTACATCCTTACCCTGCTTGTCAACAAAAAATATGGTATCGTTATGATCTTCGAGAGCAAAAATCGACGTCCCGTTATCAAACATGCCTGCCGTAACTATGTTTTTGTCAAAATCCCTTGACCACATAAGGGTAAAATCATTATCGTAGCAATACGCGCTGTTATCCCCGGCAAAGAGTTTCATACTGCCGTTGCTGCAGAACAGAGGCGTTATATCGTCCAGTTCAACACCGGTAATCGGATTCGGGCTGAGGTCTGTTCCATATTCCCTGATTACGGTTGAAGGACGTATCGAATCAAGACCAAGGCCGTACAGCAGGAACGTTTTGTTTTCACTGCTTCGAGGGACGGCATAATACGGATAATAATCGTCAATATACAAAGCGCCGAGATTTATTCCGCTGTCCGGTTCTATCATATGGACTGTCCTTTTATATCCGATATTGCTGCGGCTTATAAAAAGAACATAATTATCAGTTATATAACCGAAGGCTATTTCCTCGTCAAGCGTATCTTTCAGAAGCGTTTTGCCGTTTCCGATAACAGTAAAAGCTTTCCCGGTCTGTTCGTACAGCAGGATTAGTTTATCATGCACGTTAACAACAGGGTTATACATCTCGTGAGGAATATACCACACTTCCTCGCCCTTTGAATTAATCAGCTTAATATCGCTTTCGGAAAGAATAAGAAGGTTCCCCATATATGTTTCGGCCAGCTTCGGATTAATATCACCGGACATAATGACACCGCTTTTCTCGTTTCCGTAATTATTTCGTATCTTTTCAATAATAC
>DATCLI010000156.1:0-15333 GCA_036563955.1 Clostridia bacterium
CTCTACAGATTTACCATCTCTGGATATTTCAATTTCAACACCATCAAGGTCTTCCAATGCTATTTCTTCTGTTTCTTCACCATCGTCGGCAATGAGGAAGTATTTGTCTATATCTAGTACAGAGTACTTGCCTTCGGTTGCCATTACATCATCGAAGAATACTTTCAGCATTTGACCTGCATCATCGCCATTATATAATGTTGCTGTGAAATCTTCATCATCCGGTTTAATTTCATCACCAACGGTGAATGGAACAGTAACCTTTGCTATCTCGTTATCGGAAAGATCTTCAACGTTTTCAATTACAATAGCATAGTCTCCGCTCATACCATCATCGGTGAAGTAAATCTTAACTTTGTTTTCAACATCATCTTCATCAGGCTCGATCCAGTCAATTGCATTGTCGATTTCATCCCCATCGGCATCCAGGATAATGTAGTTGTCTTCATCAACTGCGGTTTCACCGTCTACATCTTCTGTATAGGTGATTTCCAGATAATACAATTCTTCGTCTTCATCGTATCCTACTTCTGCCTTGTCTACTTCCGGAGCGATGTCGTCGATTTCAACTTCAACCTGAATCATCTGCTGATCGTTTTCATTATCCCACAGATCATTGATAGCTTCTTCCAGAACATAAACATACGCTGTTCCTTCGGGCAAATTGTTATCAGTAAACTTCAACTTCAGCTTGTTTCCATCAACATCGGCTGCAGTGATATCGGCATCTACTTCGTTCTTGTAGTTGGTGTGATAGAAATTAGCCTTTGCACCGTCGTTAATTTCGATGTCTTCATTCCAGATAAGTGTAACTCCATTTTGATCCGCTTTTTCATAACCGATCACATATGGTTTTTCATCATCCGGTACTACTTGAAGGTTAAAGGTTTTAGATATAACACCAAATCCTGCGTAGTCTTTGGAGCCACTCTTAACCTGAAGTTCTACATCGCCTTCGTCCAACTTAGCATACATTTCAATAAGCGCTTCAGTATTGTTGTTCTGCAGAGTAACTTTCTTTACATAAAGAGTCTTGCTGCTCTTAACAACAAAATCCGAACGGTTCAGTTCGTTGTCATCATCGCCTTCCATAGGCTCTGAAAAGACTACCTTGAATGTGTCATTTCCAACAACTGCAGCACTCAATGCGGTTGGGATCGTTGTATCCAGGAACTCAATATCTTCGATGATATATTCATCCATTTCTGTACCAGCAAGATCTTTAACGCCATCGATAGTTAAATCAACAGTATCCTGCTGTTCTTTGTTTTCAGTAAGCGTTATTACAGCGGTAACACCATCGTCCTGAAGAGCGATGTTATCAATGTCTGCGCCATCAATATCATAGTTATCTGCCTTTTCAGCAGAATCTTTGTCCACTTCCTGGCTATACACAACATAAATCTGAATGAGATTGTCTGTATACGCCGTGGCAGTCAGTTCAACTGGTTCAGGTGTAGGTGTAGCTGTTGGTGTGAAGTATCCGGCTTCCGCCATAGCATCCGCGTCAACAACACCGGCTTCAATCAATGCCTGTGCAAGCGTGATTCCTGCAGAAGTTGTTGCGCCCATGGATTTCGCCAATATGCCGATAGCGGCGTCTCTGATGAGCACGTCGGTTGTTCCGAATCTGACAGCTTCACCAGGAGTAAGCATACCTACCTCAACAGCCTTGTCAAGAACATCGTCCCATAATACATTGGTGTAACCCAATGCATACAGCATGAAGCCAATAAATTCCTTGCCGCTGAGCTTAAGCTGTGCACCAAACTTAATGTTCGGAGCAAGGGAAGCGTCTATCCCTTTTGTTAGATTGTACTTTACGGCATAAGCTACGTAAGGTTTCGCCCAGTCTGGAATGTCGTTGGCGTCTACGACCTTTGCAAGCTGTTCGTTGACTTCTGCATCAGACATTCCCAAAGCCTGTTCATCCATGCCCATAGCACGAATCATCAGAGCCAAACCCATTTCCCTGGTCAGTTCATCATCAAGATCAGGTTGGTATGAAGACCCTGAGGATCCTTTAAACAGACCGAGATTGTAAAGCTTTTGGGCATCATCATCATATTCAGCCGCAAGTGCAGGAACCATGAGTGATGCAAGCATAGCAACAGCCATGATTACCGCTAAAAGCTTTTTGAGATTTCTCATGTTAAAATCCTCCCTTTTGAAATTTATGGAAGCAGACAGTTGATTTTGCAAAGCAAGGTTACTCTGCTTCCTTGAAATAACCCAGCTTTGTTTGCTCTATAAACTCAAGATAAACGTGGCCGTTTATCATGAATTTCAAAGTAATTATATCATTGCAAAATAGGGGCGTCAACAACGCCTGTATATGTGTAAACAAATTGTAACTTTATAACAACTTACCGTAATATTCAGTCATATCAGGCATTTTAGGCAATATGCGCCTTCATTATGACGGCAGTTAACCCTGTTTTGTTCCGCTTCGGACAGGCTTCCGGCCTGCCAATATCAGGAGCCGTTTCAATACCTCTGCGGTACCTGAGCCTTAAAACCTGTTACCCGTAAAGGATAACCTCTATTAATATCGGCTATTGTAATTAATTAGTTTATCATAAATAAGATAATTTTGGAAGGATTTTAAAATATTTCTCCAGCATCTCCAATGCATCCCCGACCAACGAAACGCGCATAATTTCAGCTCTCATATTTGATGCTCCGGGCATACCCTTTATATACCACGCAATATGTTTCCGCATTTCGTTAACAGCGGTCTTTTCCCCTTTTATCTCAATCATCATTTCATAATGTTCCTTAATGATGCGGTATTTTTCCGCATTGTCCGGATTCGGCGCCAGTTCGCCGTTATATATATATTGGAGGATTTTTTTAAATATCCACGGATTTCCCAGTGCGCCTCTGCCTACCATCACCGCGTCGCATCCGGTTTGTTCAAACATTTTGACCGCATCCTCCGGGGTACGGACATCGCCGTTTCCGATTACAGGGATTGATACCGACTGCTTTACCCGGGCAATAATGTCCCAGTCCGCTTTTCCGGAATACAACTGCTCTCTTGTTCTTCCATGAACAGCAACCGCGGCGGCTCCCGATCCCTCGGCCATCCTTGCAAATTCCACCGCGTTAATGCGGTCGAAGCCTTTTCTGAACTTAACGGTAACAGGCTTTTTCGAAGCTTTTACGACAGCCTTGATTATTTCCGAAGCAAGTTTTTCATTCTGCATAAGCGCGCAGCCTTCGCCGTTCTTAACTATTTTCGGCGTGGGGCAGCCCATGTTTATATCTATAAGCGCAATATCATCGCGTTCGTTGAAAACCTGCACTGCCTCCGCCATAATATTCGGCTCGGAGCCGAATATCTGCACGGCGCAAGGTGCTTCGTCAGGATGCGTAATTGTTAGGCGGCCTGTTTTTTTGTCATTATAGTAAATGCCTTTCGCGCTTACCATTTCGGTATACGTTAAACCGGCGCCGAACCTCGCGCACAGGCGCCGGAAAGGCATGTCGGTGATGCCGGCCATCGGGGCTAAGAATATGTTGTTTTTCGTGGTAAATGAGCCTTTTTTAAGATATGATTTTTGTTCATTCGAAAAAAGCAAGGCCTTCTCACCGCTCATCCATTGTTCTCCTTGTCAGTAATTAAACCAATAAGCTGTTTTTTGAGCTTATAAAGATCAGCAGTGATTATTTCCCAGATGAGTTTCAGGTTTATCCCTTCATAATCATGAATTATTCTATTTCTTAAGCCTCGTATTTTATTCCAGGGTATATCAGCATGCGTACTAATGAACTCTGTGTCAAATTTATTAACCAATTCACCAATCTGGCTTAGGTTGAATACACATGCTTCGACCATCATCTTATTATTCTCAAAACTTTCATAATCGGCATTTTGAATATATCCCATTATTTTATCAACATATTCAAGCATCTTATATAACAACTTACGGTTTTTCATACAGTATAATCCCCTGTTTTTCTATTTCGTTTACGATTGGAGAATCAGGATTAATATGTGTTTTTTCAAACAGGTCAACATCCCTTCCAAGCACACATACTAATTCCTCAAGCAAACCAACAAAATCCAGACCGCGAAGTTTACCGTCCGAGTCAATGAACAAATCAATATCACTGTTATGATCAGCAGTTTTTTTTGCATACGATCCAAAAAGTACAGCTTTTTTGACAGGGTAAGATTGAAAAATAGGAGTAATCTTACGCTTCATCTCTTCAATTGTAAATGCTCCGTTTATCACTGCTTCCACCTGCCTTTGTTCATTTTTTTCAATTACAGTATATTAAATTTTTAACATTTCAGCAATTCTAATCTTCGCTTGTCTTTAGTTCTTCAGAATTCTTGCGCTTCAGATCAATTTTTTTCTGAGGAACACATTCTTCAGAAATAATATACCTGGGGCGGGCTTTAACTTCATTATATATCCTCGCTATATACGTTCCTATCATTCCGAGACTTATCATAAGGCAGCTTCCTGTTATAAGAAGAAGCAGGATGACGGTTGTAAAGCCGTCCACCGCAAGGCCGCGGAACTTCATTACAAGCGTTTGTATTCCGAGAATGAACGATCCGATTAAAAACAGAAGCCCGATGAAGGTTACAAACTGAAGCGGCAGAGACGAAAACGATGTAAAAGCGGTTACCGCAAGCTTAAAAAGCTTAATGCCGGACCACCTGCTTTTCCCGTGTTTTCTTTTCTGAACCTTGAAATATACCTGTGTTCTCGAATATCCAACCCATGCCGAAAGGCCGCGGAAAAATGTTTCTTTTTCGGGCATTTGAAGAAGGGCTTTTACAACTTTTGCGTCAAGAAGCTTAAAGTCCGACGCATTTTCAAGGTTAAAACCGGAAAGCCGGTACATAATCTTATAAAACAGAGAAGCGCCGAACCTGTTTGCCAGGCTTTCACTGCCCCTGTCCTCCTTCACCGCCTCAACAACCTCATATCCTTTTTTCCACAGCGCGATCATTTCCGGGATTATTTCCGGCGGATGCTGCAGGTCGGCATCCAATATTATGCAGGTGTCCCCGTCTGCTTTTGAAAGCCCCGCCATAATAGCGGCCTCTTTTCCAAAATTACGGCTCAAACGCACCGCATTAACGGCTTCATCGGCTTTGGAAAGTCCTTTAAGAACCTGCCATGTTCCGTCCTTTGAGCCGTCGTCGACAACGACAATGCGGCATCTCTCATCAAGGTTTTTAAAAACGTCCTTTACGGCGGATATAGTGTTTTCGATCTGCTCTTCTTCATTGAAAGCGGGAATGATAACCGTGATCATATTTATCTTTCCTTTTTATGGGGACACACCGCTGCTTCGCGGGTCATGCTTGCTGCGGAATGTCCCCCTTGGTTCGTTCACACCGCTGCTTTGCGGGTCATGACTGCTGCGGAAGGTCCCCCTTAAGATCAGCTTTAATGTGTTCTTCAAACGGTTTTAATTTCACGGGGTATAGTTTTAGCGTTTGCGTCATGTCCGCCGCAAGATCCTGGCTCATGTGCGCAACCTGTTCTGAGGACAGTCCAGGGTGGATGCCCGCCTTTTCCGCAAGCTTTATAATCCAATACACGGGTTTTGCCGGGATCGGCATTATTCTTACCTTTTTGCCTATGCAGTTTCCGATCGTTTTAACGAGCATGGAAAACGGGATTGCGTCCCAGCCTGCCGCATAAATTTCCTCACCTGGCTTAAAATCCTTTATCATCATCAGAGTCAGTTCAACAAGTTCATTAATATGTATTGGCTGCTCTATTGCCTTGCCCAATCCGAAAATGGGAAATATGGGAAATTTTTCGGCATAGCCTATTATTTTGCCGAGACTCCCAACCCTGCCCCCGTATACAAGCGACGGCCTTACAATCATGTAATCAATACCGCTGTTTTTGACTATTTCCTCGGCCTCAGCCTTTGACACTGCGTAGCGGCCTTTTGTTTTCAGGTTCACATTTATTGTGCTGAAAAAAATAATCCGCGGTATGCTGTTGTTTTTGCAGAATGAAACGGTGTTTTTTGTTCCCTGCACATTTATTTCCTCACAAAGTTTTTTCGATTCGGTTTTATAATAGCCCGCCAGGTGAACGGCAACATCTATGCGGGCGTCAACCTTTATTGAAGGCAGCGAATCCAAATCACCTATAACGGGGTTTACCTTCGGTATAAAGGGAATTTGCTCCTTCCTGCGGTACAGCGCGAATATATTGTCAACAGCGTCGTCTTTTGACATGGCTTCAACAAGGTGTGTTCCGATAAAGCCGGATGCTCCCGTTACCATAACATTCATACAATCCCTCCAAAGCTTTCTTGCAAAACCGAAGCGTGTATTCGGCTTACCTGCGTTAGAAAAAGTTGCCGTATTTTATAAGCTGGCGTATAATCCTCGGAGCGTTTAAAAGGATCATCCATTTTTTCCTCCACAGGATTCCTATTTCCCTCGCGTCATTGTAGAAGCACGGTGTTTTCCTGTTGCATTCCTCAAGCTCATTCCGGAACTTTCGTTTATCTTTGCGGAGAGTTTCAAGATTAAAGGTATAATCGGTAAACTCTATGCACGGACTTTTAATACCTTTTTCGGTCATAAGGAAAGAATAACGCGCCGCGTCGCATACCGGCATCGCTTCGCCCTTAATATACCGGATATGTTCGCGGTATACGAGGTAAGCGAGGAAGTTGTTCTCTTTAGCCTTTGCGAGCATATAAAGAAAGATTTCCCTTACATCTTTCCACTCGTATGCCAGTTCATCATTTTTCCTTCCGGCAATGCCCCTTACGTATATATACGGGCGTACTGCGAACATAAAACCGTGCTCTGAAGCAAACTGCTCAATTTTACGTATATCGTCGAACTTCGAAAGCCCTGTTATTGTCGTCGTTATCGACCAGTTGCCTTTCCTTTTTAAGCCCGATATCCTTTTTATATTATCAAGTATTACGGGCAATTTGTCGCTTCCGCGAAGCTTTTCAAACAGCTCCGGATCCATTGAATCAATGCTTACGGCAAGGTTGCAGCGGCGCTTCGCTATTTCCCCGGCAATTTCCGGGGTAAGAAGAATTCCGTTCGTTATTATTGTCGGTTTAATGCGATATTTTATAAAAAGATCTATTATTTCGATAATATCCTTTCGAACCAGCGGTTCTCCGCCCTGGACAAAAACATACCTTACGCCGAAGCGTTTAAGCTTTTTTATTTCCTGCTCCAGCTGATCAACAGTCATATCATCGCTTTTGGTCTTCCATATGTTGCACATGAGGCAGCGCTGGTTGCAAAGCTTTGTAACATCGTATATCGCAAGAATCGGCCTTTTAAATATGAGATTTATTACTGCTCTAAGCATAATACCTTCCTTTTTATATTGTATGGCCGGCTGCGCGGATACGGTAAGCTTTATATCCGCTGATACCGGTCCGGGTGTTTATTAACAGCAAGACATCATTGTTTTTATTATACCACTCTTTTTATTTCTCAGCGCCGGGGGGAGCAAATTGTCATATCGTCAGGAAAATTATTATCCACGCCGCTCCGAACAAAAAAATACTAAAAAGCAGCGGTTTATCCGACAGAATTATTTCCTCGGGCAGCCGTCCTTCCTTTTCTTCAGAAATAAGCTGCATATACCTTAGCAGACCGAAAAATACAAACAGTATAGTTATCATCGGAAGCTGGGTTTCATATTCGAGAATCGTATAAAGAGAGTATGTTATTGCGGTTCCCGTAACACTTATTTCTATTACGCCGTTTAAGAATTGGTCGGTATAGTTTTTAAGCGCTTTCCTGTGAAGTGTCGAGTTTTCCATAAGCGCGGCTTTTTCCGATTTTCTCTTGCCAGCGCCTATGCACAGCGATATAAAAAAGGCGCATAAAAGAACCCACGACGAAATATAAACCTGGATTCCGACCGCCCCCGAAATAACCCTGAGCACAAACCCTATGGCTATAATCATTATGTCAAGAACGGCAATTTTTTTAAGGACGAGACTGTACAGGATATTCAGTACAACATATGCGACAAGGCATAAAACAACATACGGATGGATGAAGTATGCAGCAATAAGGCCAACCGCCATAAATACAAGCATAAAGCCGGCCGCGTTCCGTTTCTCCATTCTCCCTGACGCTATAGGCCTTGTCCGTTTTTTTTCGTGGAGCCTGTCCCTTTTATAGTCTATTATGTCGTTGAGGATATAAACGGACGATGAAACCGCTATAAAGCAAAGCGTGACTGCCAAAGCCTTTATAACCGAATCGGAATTCACAAACGCTTTTGAGAAAATAAGCGGAACGAGAACAAAAAGATTTTTTACCCACTGCTTCGGGCGAATAAGAATAATCAGTTCTTTCAGCATTTTTCAAGTCTCCCTGTAAATTAATCAAGAGCCCTGTTTTATCTTCAGTATAAAGCAAATGCCCTCATCAGCAATAACCTCAAGCTCATAGTTTTTCCTGAATTCGGGTATGTCCATAAAGTCCTGCGACTGCGGGTCGCCGTACCATACGAGGTATATATCTTGGAAATCCTCCATTTTCTCTTTGTATCGGCTAAAAGTATATAATTCAATACCCTCTTTTTTAGGCGGATAGTAGCATTTAAAGTCCGTGTGCATTGCAAGTACCGAAGCCTGGTTGCTTATTATAAGGATATCCTCCGACGGCTGCAAATAATCATTCGCAACTTTCAAAATGGGCGCTTTTTTAATTTCCGGCGATTCCTTTGTGCCCAGATGAGCTTCTTTTCTTTCGATTCCTTCTGTCAAAATCCAGGCTGCGGGGTTAATCAGCGCTATGAGCGCAAACACGGCAAACCCGGCGGCAAACCATTTCACAACCTTTTGCATTTTTATATTATGTATAAGGATGTCAAGCAGTAAAACAAGCGCAAATATAATATGCGGATATACCGGCGCCCATAAGCGGCTGCTTATGGGATCGAGCGCGGTTGTTGTCGTCGTTGCGAACAGCACCCCCGTATAAGCCGCGATATACAAAAAGAAAGCAAACAAAGACACGCCTTTTCCGGCTTCTTTTTTATTCTTTTTATTCTTCTTAAAAACGATCGCCAAAATTACAAGAAGTATATAAAAACCGGCAGCGATATAAGCAAAAAGAGGTTCCCACCCGTAAAACCAGCTTTTGAAAACCTCTGCCGTAAGCTCGGCGTTCTCCGCAAGCGTAAACTGTCCCGGCTGCCTTCCGCCCGTGAACGTTCCCGACAGCCCGTAATTTCTGTAAACCCATAATGCCATCGGCGCGCATGAGATGAAAAGAAAAATAACGGTTTTCTTAATCTTTTCCCAAAATGGTTTCACACCGATGAGAAGGGTAAGCGCGGCAGCTGCAACGTGCACTATTCCAATATAGCGCGTAAGCCAGCATAAGCTTGACAAAACCGCGGAAAAATAAAACCATCCGTTTTTCTTCTTAATTATAAATTGGAGCAAAAATATCGTTGAGATAACCGACAGAAAAATAAACAGGGTTTCACTCCACGCATACCCCGATATATAAAGCATAGGCACTGATACGGCCATCATCACCGCCGCAGGGATCGCCATCCATTTTACCTTTAATATATCAAACAGGAAAACAACGGACGCGTATATCATATACGCGGTTAAAACAGCGTTAAGCCATGCGGCGCCGTTTGCCGTATCCAGGCCTGTCAGATTCAGAAATGCCAGCATAACAATATAAAAAGGAGGCCATTGAATTATTGGAGTATCATATCCGAAATACCTCAGATCGCCCGACTCAATAAGAGTAGAAGCCGCGTATTCATAGGACTGTGTGTCATGCGAGTATATCGCGCCGGTCTCGGGCATACACATCATGACCAATAAAAAGGCTGCTACAGCAAGAATACCTCCGGCAGCATAGCGCACCCTTTTCACCTCCTGCAGTTTGCCTGGCATGAAATAGTTTATGCAATTTAGATTTTAATCTATCGGCAAACAAAAAGAAACCCCTTTATATTAAATGGCATTTGCGATGTTATACTTTTAGCATTTTGCGATGTTATATACTTTGAGTACCGCTAAGGTTACATCGCAAAAGCCTTACTTTGAGTTCCGCTGTGCAATATATTGCTGGTACGCGTTAAAGCTTGTCACTATATATTGTACAACTGATTTTTATTAAGATTACATAGCAAAAGCCCTATAATAAATGAAAGGGGCAATAAATTGTTGTGTGTGCTATTCGTACTGTTTTTCAGCATTTATGCCATAGTCGCGTGTAAAAACAGTAAATTGCCGCCGCATTTAACGGCGGTCGTGATAAAACCTAAAACGGTAAATCGTCGTCATCATCCGATAACGGGAAGAAACCATCACCGGAATCCGGTCTCATTGCAGGCTCGTCCTGCATTCCCTGATCTTTATATGAAGGCTGCTGAGAAAAACCGCCCGCGTTCATGTCTTCCCTTTTGCTGTCGGCAAAATAGAGCCTGTCGGCCTGAATATCAACCGAGTAGTGGCGTACCCCCTGGTTGTCGTCATAAGTATCGTTTTTGATCCAGCCCTCAACAAGAACCCGCATGCCTTTTTTGAAATAACGGCTTGCAAATTCTCCGGTGCTTCTCCATGCGGTAACTCTGAAAAAATCGGCCTGGCGCTCTTCGCCCTGTTTAACAAATGGCCTGTCAACCGCTATACTGAAACGGCATACCGGGATGTTCGCGGTGGTGTACCTAAGTTCCGGATCCGCTGTCAAACGACCCATCAAAATAGCTTTATTCATACATTCAACCTCCAATAAAGAATCCATGGACCCTTATTGTTACTTTTCCTGTCTTCTCACAATAAGGTACTTCAAAATGCCCTCGGTAATTTTATAAATGCGTTCCAGTTCGGCAGGGAATTCAGGTTCCGCGGAAAAATGCAAAAGCACATAATACCCTTCCTTCTGGTTTTCAACCTCGTAAGCCAGGCGTTTCTTTCCCCATTCATCCACTTTTTCGAGCTGAGCGGATGATTCAACCAGGTTTTTAACCGTTTGGATAATCTCCTGAATTCTCTCATCTTCCAGCAAAGCGTTTAATACAAAAATGGATTCGTATTTATTCATTAATATGTTCACCTCCTTTTGGACTACGGCCCTGCACAGGCAGAGCAAGGAATCTGTGACAGCTTTAATGATTTTAACATATAAAGTACCCAAAAACAAGAATTAATTCGAATGCGGAGCAACACGCTCTATTATTGAACGCTGCTGGTGTATGATGTGTTGTTCGGCCAGCATTCCGGCTTCTTCGCAGTTTCCATCCGCAATCGACTTAAGGATTTTTTCATGTTCTGTTAAAACATCCTCCGCGTTTGAGAAATCCTTCATATAAATAACGCGGAACCTGTATATCTGTTCGCGAAGATTTCCGGCAACGCCCACAAGCTTGTTGTTGCCGGAAGCGCTATATATCGCTTCGTGGAATTCAACATCTTTTTTAATTGCTGCCGCAAGGTTTTCCTTGTTCAGGGAAGCTATATATTGCCTGTGTATGCTTTCAAGCCTGCGAAGCTCGTCCTTGCTGATTCTTTCCGCGGCGAGTTTTGTAGCGAGCTTGTCAAGCGCCGCCCTTATTTCAAGAACATCAATGATGTCTTTTACCGAAAGCTCGGCAACATGAGTTCCCTTTCTTGGGGTCATTTTTACCAGGCCTTCCATTTCAAGCTTCCTTACCGCTTCTCTGACCGGTGTTCTGCTTACACCCATTTTTTCAGCAAGACTGACTTCCATCAGACGTTCTCCCGGTTTCAGCTCTCCCGACACTATCGCGTCCCTAAGGGTATTGAATATTACATCTCTAAGAGGCATATAATCGTCAAATTTAATTTTTGTCAGTTTTGCCATTCCTTTATTCCTCCATCAACAGTTAAAGCAAAATATGATCTATTATACTTTTCCCGAATTGCAGAAAAAGCTATTCGGGCTTTCTCTTCGTTTTCAAACAAACCAAAAACCGCGGGACCGCTTCCGCTCATTGCGCTTCCGCAAGCTCCGCTGCTTATTATATCATGTTTTATTTCCTGTATTTCCGGATGCTTTTTTGCCGTCACGCTCTCAAGAACGTTTACCATTCTCTCGGCCGCATTTTTTATATCCCTGCTGCGGATGTATGATATAAGCTCTTCAGTGCGAGGTTTTTCAACAACGCTGCTAAAATCATAGTTACTGTAAGCCCATGCAGTTGATACCGGGAAATCCGGAACAACAAGCACAATATAAACGCCCGCGAACGACGGCAGCTTCGCCAGTTTTTCCCCAATGCCCTTCGCCCGGCATGTGCCGGCCGCAATACAATACGGAACATCCGCGCCGCATTTAAGGCCGATTTCACACATCTCCCGCTCAGTAAGGCCTGTGCCGTACAACAGGTTTAAACCCTTTATAACCGCAGCCGCATCCGAGCTGCCGCCCGCAAGGCCCGCACCGACGGGGATGTTTTTCTCAATCGTTATTGTTACGCCGCCTTCCAAAGCTGTTTTTTCGAAAAAAGCTTCCGCCGCTTTATGGCATATGTTACCATCCCCCTGGGGCGCCTGCGGATGATCGCATAGAACCGATATTTGGCTGCCGGTTTTTCTAAGTGTAATTTTATCCTCAACAGATATTGTCTGCATTATTGTATCCAGGGCATGATACCCGTTTTCAAGTTTTCCGGTTATATCCAGAGACAGATTTATTTTAGCCGGGGCTGCTATGGTTATCTGTTCCAAACACCACACACCTTTCAGTTTCCTTTTGCACATAAACGGGGAATACAAACCCGCCCTGCCTTTCAGCGGTAACATGCCACTTTTCATGCTATGAAACAGAGCTTCTCAGCCGGCGCAGCCGCTTCGTAACGCCTTAACTGCCGGAAATTCTGCCCGCAGATATGGTTTAATATACAATAAATGGCTTATTGCTAACAAATATTATATACAATATACAGTTTAAACGCAATAAAAATGCTTCTTTGTGAAATGCCGCGGGCACACATTCGTTACTGTTCGGACATTATTGTTCGAACTATTGTGCAATAACGGAAATAAGATGGGTTTTCCTTTTATTGTGCAACTGTTAACATAATTATTATTGGTCGGAAAAGTAAGTAATTAAACAAACCAGGCATGTATTTATATATGCTTGCCTGGTTTGCTTTGATTGCCTGTTCATTTCGGCAGTTTTTGCCTGAAACTATCGAAAACAGATGAAAAGTTTTTCAAATTCCGGATCAGGCTATCTGCGCAATCAGTTTAACCGATAAAAAGAATTTTCCGTCCCGCTTCCATCTCTATTTCTTCGGTCATACTGTTATCATCCATTATTTTTTGCACCGGCACTTTATATCTTTTTGCTATTTTCCAAAGATTGTCCCCCTGCTGTGTGTAATATATCATAAGAGGAGGGTTTGCCTTTTTTTCGGCCGGCCTTATTTCCTTCACCGCGGTTACAACCTCGATCTGCCGCTTTTTTGAAATATGCGCCTTTACAAGAACCTGCGCCTTTATTTCAACCTCATTGTCGGACACGATTTCATAACTGAAGCTGTCGGCAGCAAAGACAACATCATGCTCATAAGGGCAGTCGCATTCCGGCAGCGGAATCCTGTGCGTAAACTGTATCTCCTGATTTGATCCCCGTATTATCCTGTTTTGTATTCCGCACACATACAGTATGCATATATCAAGACTGCCGTTTACTTCAATATCGCGGCCTTCTTTTTCAGCCGATAAAAGTCTCGGCTTGACTGTAAGGTTCACTATTTCCTCAATAGCTTCGCCGCCGCAGTCCAATTGTATATTTCCCGTTACCTGGAGCGTATCCCGGCTGTCCCTCTCTTCCACGCATACCGTAACTGATTTTTTCTCAAGCTCGAAGTCATAATCCGTTGAGTACGCATCATTTACCATATGCAGGTTTTCCTTCGAGTAAAGGATGTATTCAACGCCTATTTCGGCGTCAATCCTTACTCGTGTCAACAGCCCGTCAATGTCTTCGTCGGGTTTTACCGAGACAGATTTTACGTTAGCGTTGACATTTGCCTCGGAGTAATTGAAGTTTTCTATCTCAAGATTCTTGTTTACAGGGAATTCAATGTGAATATTCTCAACGTCCTTGTCATCGTTGTTGGGCCGGTATAAAAGGTCAAGCTCCAGGACACATTCCATATTCATGTTTTCGTGCACCTTTAAATCCTTTATATTGCTGTGGCAGTATAATATTTCCTGCATTTCCGGCTTGCCTTCCGGGATCTCCACGTTTTCCGACACATTGACAACTCTCTCCCCTACACCTTCCAGCACTGAAATTTCCTGTGTGTCAGACCGCTGATAAACCTGATCTCCGGACAGAATTTCGCCCGCTTCAATGCTTTTTTCCGTTAAATACTTTACATTAAGCTTTAATACCGATTTTGCGCTCAATTTACGTCCGTTCGCAATTTCCACATCCGTGTGTTCCATGCTGCTTCTGACAAGCGTATATACATCTTCCTCCCTGGCCGGATAATTGCACGAAACAGACCATGGAGCCTTTACATTAATGGTTTCAAGATCCTGGTTCTGATTATCGGCGCGGTAAATAACCTGGTAATTTATTTCTCCTCCGACTTCCATAACTTTTCCGGTTTTTTCCCTTGTCTTTACATTTACATCGGCGTCAACAACAAGAACTTCCATAACATCAGGCTTGCTGTCGGGTACTATTATACCGGTTTCTATCAACTCTTCCTTCTGCTGTTCATCAATTGTCTGATAAACATTAACAGGTTTTTTTATCAATTCAACAGACATATGGTAATCCCCCTTAAGGTACAAAATCCGTTTTGTAATATATATGGATGTTGTCCCTATAATATGTCATTTCTGCAGATATTTTTTCAATGCGTTCGCCTGGAGATGCCGCCGCAGGCGCAGGAAAATCTGCCCCCTTGATATTTTATGCCGAATACCTGCCGCAATTTCCATAAAAAAATCCGGCCATTAAGCCGGATTATTATGATTGTTTTTAAACTTCTATGTATATTCAATAAATATACCCAAAATCTTCCGCGGCTCGGCACATCGCTTTAAGGTTCTCGAATGAAGTCCCGGGATTAATGCTTCCCGCAGTGCACAGAACAAGGTGCTTACCCGGGCCGGCCTGTTCAATATCACGCTTCGCGCACTCATAAACTTGTTCGGGCGTACCGTAAAGCAGTACCTTTGTCGGAGGAATCTGCCCATATATCACAACATCGGGTATTTTATCCAAAATCTGCTTCGGTTCGATATACGGATCTATATTAACAGCATTAACGCCTATCTCCCTTAAAGCATCAAGATGATGCAGCATATGGTAATCGGCATGATAATACCTCGTGT
>DATCLI010000157.1:0-4082 GCA_036563955.1 Clostridia bacterium
GCTTAGCTTATACCCAAATATGACTTTTTCACGTTTTCGTTTTCCATAAGATTTGCACATGTATTTCTTTTTATCATTTTGATCGCACTTCCTTTATATAATATTTTTGTTAATCAGCTTTCACTAAATTACAAACCAAGATACATTTTTTAAATATAATACTTTTGCTCAAAACTAAAGCTTATTGTCGCCCAATCTCATTCTAATGCATCATAATCTTTAATTTCATATAAATTTTTAAAAATTATCTTACTCCTCTTGTAAAAAATCTGTTCCATTTTATCTGTAAAATTGACTTAATTCCCATTTTCAAAAATACGCAATAATCTCATCACATAATTTTTCAATATCATCCATTTTATCCATATCATATATATGTATTCCGACTTCGTTTTCAATTGCAGTAATATTATTATGCGTATTTTCACATATGGACATATTATTTCTATCCCATAACTCATATAATTTTTTCTTGTAGTAAGCAAGAGCAATAACTTTATTTTCATTAAAGCTCTCTAAATAGTTTATACATCTTCTTATATATCCTATGTCATCCCATTCGTTAATGCATAATATTGATGCTTGCGGTTCACAGCCCAATAGCATCTCATTTGTATATGCTGGTATGAGTGGTAATCCACAAAACGACATATGTATTACATTTGATTGTGTTCCAAAAAAGATAATGTCGCTACCTTCCTGTAATTCATTCATCATGTAGCTTGTCTTGCCAATGCACGTAACATATATCTCGCGTACATATCATTTCTGTTACAAACAACCTTTTTTTGCTTTATCTTATAATATGGACACGGCATTCCAAGACAAATTGGGTACATATTACATTTTGCACATTCATTTATATCAGCATCACAAGAAATCCAGTCTATTTCTTTCCATTTATCAATAATAGCCCTGCCATTTGAATCTATATAACCTATTTCCGATTTATCACGATAATCTTCATCATATATACTCGTAGTGCACTTATATAATTATGCCATGACTTTTATGCATGGACCATTGCGTATAAATTATACTGCCTGTAATTGTATAAAGCGCAGGTTTCTGCCCATTAATTTCAGCATACCCCAAACTTGTTTTATGACAGTATTTAGATTTATTGTATTCGTGAAATTCCAATGATATAATTGGAATATAATATTCAATTATAAATATGAAAGGACGAATCATGAGCAAATCCAAAACGAAAAGAATAGGCGCCATAATCGGTATAGCTGCCATACTGTCATTATATGTTTTTTCATTTATCATAGGAGTATTCTTTTCCGATAAATATCCCGGCCTGTTTATGGCAAGCGTATTTCTGGCAGTGATAGTACCTATAATTGTTTATTGCCTGGTGACGGTATACAAAAATGTGCATAGAAAGAATGAATATGAGAAATCGGAGGAAACGGACATTCCTGATAAACAGAACTGATTGAATAAATGAGCAATATAATAAAAAGAGGAATAACCGCAGAGCTAACGCAGTTATTCCTCCTCTTTTATTCTTCTTAAGTACTCCTTAATTACTTTCTCGTAGCCATTATCGGAAGGCTCATAAAATACATAATCCTTAATTTCATCCGGCAGATACTGCTGCTTTACATAATGGTTCTTGTAATCGTGGGCGTACTTGTATCCTATCCCGCGGCCCAAGGCTTCGGCCCCCCTATATGATGCGTCCCTAAGGTATGAAGGTATGGCCGGAGTCTTTTGATTTTCAACCACATTCATCGCGGCACCAATCGCCTTATATGCCGAATTGCTCTTTGGAGCACAGGCCACATATGTGGCCGCCTGGGACAGTATTATCCGGGCTTCGGGCATGCCTACCCGTTCCACTGCAAGAGACGCATTTACAGCCACAACCAATGCATTAGGATCGGCATTTCCTACATCCTCCGCAGCGCATACCATAATCCTTCGCGCTATGAATTCCGGTTCTTCACCCGCATAAAGCATACGGGCAAGGTAATATACCGCGGCATCGGGGTCGGAGCCTCTCATGCTCTTAATAAATGCGGATATGGTGTCGTAGTGGTTATCCCCGTTCTTGTCATATTTTAAAGCCCGTTTCTGGATGCATTCCACCGCCACATCCAATGTAATATGGATATACCCATCCTCAGACCTTTCGGTTGTGAGCACTCCCAATTCTATGGCATTTAAGGCAACCCTGGCATCCCCGTTTGCCGTATCCGCAAGAAATTCCAGGGCATCCTCATGAAGCTTTGGCTTGTATGCTCCAAGCCCCCGTTCCTCATCGGTCACCGCCCTTTTTAATAATTCGGCTATGTCTTCCTTGCTTAGGGGCTTGAGCTCGAATACAACGGATCTGGACACCAGCGCAGAATTAACCTCGAAATAAGGGTTTTCCGTAGTTGCCCCTATCAGGATTACGGTACCGTCCTCCACAAAAGGCAGAAGGTAATCCTGCTGGCTTTTATTGAATCTGTGTATCTCATCTATGAACAGTATGGTCCGTTTACCGTACATACCAAGGTTTTTCTTCGCCTCAGCCACCACATCCTCCATATCCTTCTTTCCGGATACGGTCGCATTAATCTGTACGAAAAGGGAACTGGTCGTATTGGCAATGACCCTGGCAAGGGTGGTTTTCCCCGTCCCGGGAGGTCCGTAGAATATGATTGAGCCCAGCCTGTCGGCCTTTATGGCACGGTATAAGAGCTTGTCCTTTCCGATTATATGCTGCTGCCCCACCACTTCTTCAAGGGTCCTGGGCCGAAGCCTGGCGGCAAGCGGAGATTCCTTTTTCATCCGGTTATCCCTCATGTAATCAAACAGATCCACAAAATCACCTCCCGACAGCAGATTATTTCAAATGTTTCTGCATTTCACCTATGGATAGTATATCACAAGCATGGCAAAATGCAAACATACGTTTCAATCTTCGAATTACTTGCGGGGGCTTTGCCGTATTGGTATAATACAACTAAATAAGGAAAAGGAGGGCTCTTTAATGATATCGGCCGATTCATACAACACCATATACCAGGGCGGCACAGCCGAAATAGTCGTAAAAAAATCCAGGTTTATTGCGTCAATTAGCCCTGCTGAAACCGAAGAAGAAGCCCTTTCATTCATAGAAGGCATCCGAAAGAAAAACTGGAACGCAACACATAACTGCTATGCATATATAATCGGAACCAAAAATCCCATAATGCGCTTTTCAGATGATGGCGAACCAAGCCAGACAGCCGGCAAGCCAATGCTTGATGTTCTGGCAGCCAAAGAACTGACCAATCTTGCAGCCGTGGTGACCCGCTATTTTGGAGGCACCCTGCTCGGGACGGGAGGCCTTGTTAAGGCATACCAGTCCGCCACAGTGGCAGGACTCGAGAAAAGCATCATAATAAGGAAGGAACCCGGTATTCATATTCAGATAAAAACTGATTACAGCTTGGTCGGAAAAATTCAATATTACATTGCACAGGAGAGTTTTCCTTTAATCTCTTCTGTTTATACTGATACTGTCACTATGGATTTCATAATACCGGCAGATAAAATGAATAATATCAAAAGCAAACTGGCTGACCTATCGAATGGAGCATTGTCACCAACTGAAATTAAAAAGGTATACTTTACATATATAAACGGTAAAGTACACCTCTTTTAATCTCGATTATGTATTTGCAGCTGCCGGCTACAATTCCTCTAGTGATATGATGTCATCGACTACTTCCGCCATAGTTATCGGAGTCACAGCATGCTTGTAAAGGGTTTTTGCAATAGCTATCACCTTGTCCCTGGAATACGATATGCCCGCCTCTTCGTCCATCTCCATATCATTGTCCAAGTATTTGACAATCTGTATTCCGTAGTAGGGCTTCCCGTCGTCAGTGCTGCGGCTCTCCATAAGTTTGTACTCAAGTCGCATCTTTCTGTCATCTTCCAAAGTTACTTCGTTCCTGAACAATAGTTCAAGCTTCCTCATACTATTACCCCCATAAGTATAAATTTAACAAAAATTTGTGGCAAAACTGATTATATACTATAAATTCCATTTTATAAAGTAAATTTTAACGCACTATTATTTCTTGTTCGCTATATTT
>DATCLI010000158.1:0-5510 GCA_036563955.1 Clostridia bacterium
ACCATATATATTACTTATACGGTTATCTGATGATAGAGCCTCGACAGAGCTGGAACATCCGCGGATGACTGTACCGGGGGGCAAATATGATGAAGAAAATAATTATAACCGACATGCAGAAATCTGATATTTCTCAAGCCTTAAGAATATGGCATGATCAATATGAGCTTTATTGTACCTGCGATAAGACATATCCCAATTATTGGAGAAAAAGTACAGCAGAAAAAGAAGATTTTTTAAAAGGTAAGGTTGAAAGTAAAACCGCTGTTGCTGCCAGGCTTGATAATGTATTAATTGGAAAACTTGTCATATGATTAAAGAAGTTAAATTTTATGAAACAGGCACGATCAACGATAATAAACTGGTATATGCCGTAATAGCGGCAAAATACCGCGGACAATGGCTTTATGTAAGGCACAGGGACAGAGGTACATGGGAAATTCCCGGAGGTCATCGGGAAGAAAATGAAACAATATATGAAACCGCATCAGGAGAATTGGTTGAAGAAACGGGAGCAGTAAAGTTTAGCCTAACTCCGGTATGTATCTATTCTGTAGTAAGAGAAGATGCTGAGCGGTCCGAAACTTTCGGCCAGCTATTCTATTCAGAAGTGAAAGCGCTGGATAATCAGCTTCGATTTGAAACAGGTGAGGTAAAACCGTTTGACGATATACCGGATAGTCTAACCTATCCGTTGATCCAGCCTTTTTTGCACAGGAAGGTAGAAGAATTTCTGGAAAGCTGCAATTGAATTATCACAATGTGCTATTATATTGCAGCCATCAGGATTTGTTCACACAATTCGTTATACGATATTCCGATTGCATTAGCCTCCTGCGGGAGCAGGCTTGTAGGCGTCATGCCGGGTAAAGTATTTGCTTCCAGGCAATACGGTTCATTGTTTTTATTGAGGATAAAATCTATGCGGGAATAGAAACCGAGTCTTAAAATATTATGAACCTTCAGCGTTATGGCTTGCATTATTTCTGCTATAGAATCGTCAATATCCGCCGGGCATACTTCATCGGCCATGCCTTTTTGGTATTTGTTTACATAATCATAAAAACCTGTTTTGGGAATTATCTCAATTACGGGAAGGGCTCTTCCTCCCAGAATGCCAACGGAAAATTCTCTGCCATCTATTTTGTCTTCAATCATTATCATATTTTCATATAGCTTTGCGTAATTAATTGCTCTGTGCAATTCGTCAGAATTTTCTACAATTGAAACACCAACGCTTGAACCGCAACTGCACGGTTTTACAACACAGGGATAGGTTATATTGCCAAAATCACAGTCATCGGAATTTTGAATATTATATATGCGCCAGTTTGGTGTTTTTATATTGTTCAGCAGCATAAGCTTTTTTGAAATATCTTTATCCATTGCAAGTAAACTGCCGATGTATCCTGTTCCGGTATAACGAATGCCGAACGAATCGAAAACGGCTTGTATTTGCCCGTTTTCTCCAATAGATCCGTGCAATGCGATAAATACGACGTCGCAAGCTTTACATATTTCAATAACATTTTTACCGATTAAACTGTCCCCATTGTCAGATTCTTTTTTTAACAGTTCCAGGTCGGGTTCGGTCGAAGGTACTTGATAGCTGTATCTCTTATCCGAGCCTTTATTCAAAAACTTTGCTTTACTGATATCGGGCAGCCCAAAATACAGATCGAGAAGCAATACATCATGCCCGTTTTCAATAAGAGCATTGGCAATCAATGACCCCGATGATAATGATACATCCCTTTCAGGGCTTAAACCCCCGGCCAATACAACTGCTTTCATAATTTTCTTCCTTTTTACACACTTATGCCTTTATTCAATAATTATTCACTTACTATGAATTTTTTCCGCAAACTCCTCGCCGAATCTTACACATTTCTGTAAGTCGGCCTGTGTCGGCACATAACGGACGGAAACAGGTTCAATTTCAACTTTAATTCCGGCATCCTTCAAGCCTTCGGACAATTGTTTCGGTGCTTCCCCGCTCCATCCGTAGCTTCCGAAAGCTGCTCCGATTTTTCCCTTAAGCTTATGCCCCTTCAGTTCGTCAACAATACCCGATAACGAGCGAAGATACCCGTTATTCACGGTGCAGCTTCCCAAGAGAATTCCTTTAGAACAGAACATTGCGGTAATAATATCGGAAACATCTGTCACCGAGCTGTTATAGATTCTACAGGGAATTCCTTTCTCTTCAATTCCCTTTGCAATTGCTTCAGCCATATTTTTCGTTGCGTTATACATTGTGTCATAAACGATTGTTACAAACCCTTCCTCATAATTATCCGCCCAAAGTGCATATTTTTCAACGATCCGCATCGGATCTTTCCTCCATATGACACCATGGCTCGGAGCGATGACATCCACGGGAAGACCGAGCTGCTTTACCTCGGCTATCTTCTTTTTTATCAGTGTTGTGAAAGGCGCTAATATATTTGCAAAATATTTAAGTGCTTCCTGATATATTTCACACGCATCGGACTCATCTTCAAAAATACTTTGTGAGCAGTAGTGTTCTCCGAAAGCGTCATTTGAAAGCAGAACATTCGAACCTGTAACATATGTCATCATACTGTCCGGCCAGTGGATCATCGTCATCTCAACAAATATCAGATCCGATTTGCCTATATTTATTCTGTCTCCTGTTTTAACCGGAACGAAGGTCCATTCTTTATGGAAGTGGCCTTTAATGGTATCTGCACCTTTCTTCGAGCAGTAGATAGGAACATCGGGAATAATTTCCATGATTGCTCCGAGTGATCCGCCGTGATCGGGTTCAATATGATTTATGACGATTCCGTCAATGTTCGAAATTCCCACTTCCTGTTCCAGAAGCTCAAGAAAATGATCCTTGTAAGGTGTCCATACGGTATCCACGAGTATCGTTTTTTCATCTTTTATCAGATATGTGTTATACGTTGAACCCCTGTGGGTTGACAGTTCATGACCGTGGAATCTTCTTAAATCCCAATCCTTAAGGCCAAGCCAGTAAATATTGTCCTTCACCTGTATCATAAAAAAACCACCTTTCTTTTTCTTAAATATTCCCGTATATCAAGTTTTAAAACAAAATAAAAGGTAAGATTACCAGCAGAAAAGGATAACAGGATTATTGGTGTGATTCTATGCGGAAATGGAGTAAAAATCTTTCCCCTGATCCAGCCTTTTTTACATAAAAGGGTACTGCAGTTCCTGAAAATGGATAATTAAGTGATTAGATTGCAATATATCGTATACTTTGTTATATCATATATCGGAATTTTTTAGCACAAATTGAGAATAAATCTATCTCTTGCTGCATTTGAACTTTATGTAGTTTTTTTGCTCCTCGATTTATGTGAGCAGGTATGGTAAAATGGGTACAGGGAGAAAAGAGGTTTGCAGGGAATGAAAAAAAGTGTTTTGTTGGTATTTTGTATATCCGTATTTTTTTTGGTTTTTGCCGCGGTTAGCTCTGCTAACTCGGCTGAACCTCCATCCATTGTGATAATTGTTAATAATCCGCCTGAGAACCTGTCGATTTCTCTCGAAGATACATCGGCTAAAGCTATAGTTCATAAAAAAGCCTGGGAAGCGCAGTACAGCTTTTACGCGCGGGATTTGCGCGGCAACAGCAGCCACATACTGATTGTATCAAATGACACTGATAATGATTATTACAAAATAGATGTTCCAGTTCAGTCCTATCGGAACATCTATACATTGGACATAAAAAATAAAATTATAACTCCCGGAATTCATCCTCTTCGTTCTGTTATTCTCGTATCGCTGCGTGTCTTTTTTACATTGTTGATTGAAGGCTGCATCTTTTGGTTATTTGGTTTTAGAACGAAAAAGAGCTGGCTGCTGTTTCTTGTAATTAACCTTGTGACACAGGGAGCGCTTAATTTATGGCTGGATAGCTTTGCTATTACGCAATCATATCTTATAATTGCCCTTTTCGTGGGAGAAGTTCTTGTATTTATTACTGAAATCGCACTGTTTTCTATTGCTGTCAAAGAGCACAAGGCGCTGCGGAGAATCGTTTATACACTTTCCGCCAATGCAGCAAGTCTGGTCGCGGGTGGATTTCTAATTACATTACTTCCAGTTTGACATATCACCTCTTACATCTGGCTTGGAACATTTATATAAAGTTTTCGTCTTAATATGTAAAGAGGTGTTGAATGTGAAAAAAATCACTTTTCTTCTTGCACTGATGCTAACGTTAACAGCCTGCAGCAATTTAACTGCCACAAACTTAATGGCAGGCATTAAAAAAAACGACACTGCTCCAATTGTAATTGACGGCTTGCATGAAAACAGCGTTGACAAAGTAACGGAAATCACCGGTTTTTCCCTTGATATTTTCAAAAAAATATACGGAAACGAAAATATACTTATTTCACCGCTTTCTATTGTATCCGCCCTGGCAATGACGGCAAACGGTGCAGAGAATGAAACACTGTCACAGATGGAAGAGTTTTTCCGCTCGGACATAGACGGCTTGAACGAATTTTTACATGCCTACAGGCTCTATCTCCCCACTGCAGACAAATACAAGGTGAGCCTTGCCAACTCAATATGGTTTAAGGATAAAGAAAGCCTGACGATAGAAAAGAAATTTTTGCAGACAAATAAGGACTATTATGATGCCGAGGTTTATAAAGCTCCGTTTGACGACAGCACAAAAAATGATATTAACGCCTGGGTGAATAAAAAGACAGATGGGCAGATACAAAAACTTTTGGAGGAAAAGCCGCCGGAAGATTCTGTAATGTACCTTATAAACGCACTTTCTTTTGATGCTGAATGGCAGAGTATTTACAAAGATACTTCCGTGCGTAAAGGCGAGTTTACCGCACAGGACGGAAGTAAAAAAACGGTTGATTTTATGCACAGTACCGAATACGGCTATATTGAGCTGCCTCATGCGATTGGATTTTCAAAGCCTTATGCCGATTACCGCTATTTCTTTGTGGCGTTATTACCCGATGAAGGGCTTGAAGTTTCGGATTTTATAGGTTCACTGGATGGTGAAACATTAATAAATGCCGTTAAAAATCAAAAGGATGATATGGTGCATGCTTCCATGCCAAAATTTGCATTTGAATACAGCAAAGAGCTGTCGGAAGCATTAAAGGAATTGGGCATAAAGGACGCATTTGATTCGGAGCTTGCAGATTTCAGCTCTCTCGGGCATTCAAACGACGGTAATATTTTTATCAGCCGTGTTATCCACAAGACAAAAATTGAAGTAGATGAAAGGGGCACAAAGGCAGGTGCTGTTACCGCAGTGGTAATGGCCGAAGGTACTGCCGCTCCGGCAGAGCCGAAGATAGTTAAGCTAAACCGCCCGTTTTTCTTTATGATAGTTGACAGTGAGTTTAATATGCTGATTTTTATGGGTGTTTTAAACGATGTGACATAAAAAATAGATTAATAAACGTTATCATCGATAGATTATTGCACAAATTAATAACCATAACCGGTTCTTCCTTTTTAATATATACCAATAC
>DATCLI010000159.1:0-2271 GCA_036563955.1 Clostridia bacterium
TAAGCCGCATCATCCCCGCAGGCAATAAGCCGGCGGGGATTTTTTTAATTAAAACAAGGTTATATCTCTTCTTTAATATTAATATCTCCGCGTTCCTTTAAGTCGGAAAGGATTCTTTTATACATTTTTTCATCAATCCTGTATTTGAGCCTGTATATTATATACCCGGCTAGTATGCACAGCAGAGGAAGAACAAGCATCGACAGCTTTAAAATCAACAGGCCCTGCGCGGTTACATCCGCTTTTGACGCGGCACTGCTGATTCCGGATATTATCACGGTCGCGCCCACTATACCGCTCGCCATCGCCCCGCCAATCTTATTTATAAAAGGCTGAAGCGAAAGCGTTATGCTGTCATTGCGCTTGCCGAGCTTCCACTGGCCGTATTCAATCGTATCGGCGAGGAACATCAGCATCAGCAGTTGTATGAAGGCCTCCCCGAGGAATATTAAAACACCGGCTATGCCGATATATTTCATATCCGCCGGGGAAAAGAAAAACAGCACATAGCCGATAACAACAAAAACAGTGGCCCCGGCATAAAGCTTTTTTCTGTCAAAGCGCCTGCTGAATACGGGGAATACCGCGAGCGCCGCAATCTGCGACACGCCGAGAACAAGCGCAAATATTGAATACATGTTCTCATCGCCGTAGGCATATTTGAAATAGTACAGACCAAAGCTTGTCGTAGTGGTGTATCCTATCATGAATAATGCCATCGCTATTGTCGTATATAAAAGCTGATCATTATGAAAAATCACCTTGAACATTCCTTTAAGAGTTGTTGCGGATTCTGTCTTAAAAACACCTTCAAGCTCTTTTACTCCGAAAACAGTTATTGATTGGCCAAGAAGCATGATTAATGCAATAATAACTGAAAAAACAAAATATGCTTTGGTCATGCTGCCAAGAAATTTCCCCAAAGCCTCCGTTACGGGAACGATGCCCACAACCACCGCAAAAAGGCCCACGTCTGCGCAGATCCGTGCAAAAGCCCCTATTTTCTCCCGTTCTTTCTGATCCATGCTTAACGACGGAAGCATCGACCAGTATCCGATATCATTTGCGGTAAAGCTTATGTCCCAGCAGAGATAAACTATTGTAAACATGACAAGATAAGCTGTTCCTCTAAGGCCAAAATCAGTGTACATAAGAACTGTGAATATACCGGTCAATATTGCTCCGGCGGCAATCCAGGGCTTGAATTTTCCGTATCTGCTGTTCGTATTGTCAATAAAAATGCCCATAATCGGATCGTTTACGGCATCAAAGATTCGTGCCGCAAGCAGGATACTGGTCAGCCACCACAACGTGGAATCAGGCAGATCCAGTATGTCTGTCAGATAAAACATGAGGTACATGCTCACGAGAGCGTACAGCATGTCCCTTCCTATCGTTCCGAGCCCGAAAGTAAAACGGTTGCGGTTAATTCCCGATTTCATACGGAAACCTCCTTATAAATAATATATGAACGTTATGAAGCACAGCTTTTTTCAATAATATATAAATTGGAGCCGAAATCCCCCAAAAGTCGCGTTTTATTATTGTAATGGCTCCCCATAAACTGGTTGTTCAGTTTGATTCCTGCCATGAGCATGTCTCCGAAGCCTTCATATTCTTCAACACAATCGGTCAGCGCGTAATACCTGTTTGCCGTTCGAAGCAGAAATCCGTCCGGATTTAATGAAAACGGCATAATATGTTTTACAAGCCCGCCGAATGTTTTAAGAAAAAGACTCTGCGGATAAGTTTTTACCGTATATCTCGAATTAGGGTCAAGACCCGCTAACGGCAGAAAATCATAACTCTCGCTCGGGGACGCGAGGGTTTGGAAAAAACCCGCTATTGCCTCTTTTCCATCTCCGGACAAACATTCAAAATGTTCCTTGTTGTTTTTTTGCGGCTGAAGCCTGTAAAAACGCCCGTATTGAAAAGTTCTGCGGTACTTTTTATAAAACTCGATCTGTCTTTTTATTTCCTTCTTTTCAACGGCGGACAGGTATTTCAAGTCCATCTCATAGCCAAGACAGCCGAAACACGCCGCATTAAACCTTGTGGGCAAAGGAGAGTTTCTGAGGGTTTGCTGGTGTGGGGAATCGGATACATGCGCTCCGATAGCCGACAGCGGGTATAAATATGACAGCCCTTTTTGTATTTTAAGCCGTTCTGCAGGATCGGTATTGTCGGAAGCCCAAATTTGCTGCGAATAGCAGAGCATACCCAAATCGAAACGGTTTCCGCCGCTCGAACAGCTTTCAACAAGTATATGGG
>DATCLI010000160.1:0-5222 GCA_036563955.1 Clostridia bacterium
CAATCATTGCGTTTATTTTATTTTCAAACTCCCGTATCGATTCCGTGTCAGGGTTCAGCCTTATAAGCTCACGGTTGAAAGCAATGCCTGTTTCCGCTATTTTCCGATCCAAATATTCAATTTCAGGTATCAAGCGATAAATGTCACGCTTTCTCTTGTCCCGGGCTTCTTCAGCGGCTTCCCTGCGCTGCTGGAATTCCCTTTTCAACTCACTCCAGTTTGGATTCATGGCTGCCTCCTACTTAAAGGTTGATTTCTTAATTTTCTCATAAAATTCTTCGCTGTATTGGCGCTGCTTGAAATTAGCGCTCTGCGGGACATTTGAAACCGCGGCTTCGGATTTTGCTGCGGATGACTGCTTGCTTGCCATATAATTGAGGACATCATCCCTTGACTTAAGGTTTTCTTTGTGCCAGTCGCTTAAAATCCTGTGTATATACCTGAAGTTTAAATTTGATTTGCCCGAGGTTTTTTGCAGGGCTATTTCTATTACATCCATATCATATCCGTATTGATTTGCCCAAATATCAACATATTCCTCTTCGAACACGGTAAGGCTTCTATGGAGCCTTAACGCCTTTGCTATCCTGTAGCCCAGTTCGCGCGTTTTTTGAAAAGACTCCATATACTTTTCAAGCTCAAGATGCGACGTAATATTTTTTTTCGCCCAGCTCGAAGCAACCTGGCCGATATATTTTTTGTTCAGCGCATCCCTGTTATAACAATACTGGAACAGGGAAATCATCACATCCTCGTTGAAGCGGTACTGGTTGAACAGATTGTCAATATATGTATACCAATCTCCGGGCATTGCGCCCTGGAAAAACATCTGGTTCATTGACTGTATGCACTGGTTCCTGCGCTGATTGAATTGTGTGTTTGAAAGTGCTTCGTCAGGCGAAGAAGCATATTTTCTGCGGTAAAACCGGGACAATTCACGCTCCTTAAGATCGATAAAAGTATATCCTTTTTGAGTTCTGACAATCAGATTTTCGTTTTCCAAATGGATCAGAGCCGCGTTAAGAGTATCTGTCGAAAAGCCTAGTTTTTCAGCTATTTCATTTGGCTCTGCTTTTTTGTTATGCTTGCATAAAAACAGCCCGTAAATATATACTTTTACGCAATCCGAAGGCAAAGACGGCATAATGTCGCATATAAAAACGTCGGGAACTATAGTATCTGAAAACAGCATGTCCCGTGGTGCTTTAAATTCCATGGTTTCACTCCGTTAAAATTTTTATCGGTTTCTGAGTTAATTATGGAGGGTTGATATCACTCAAAAGTTCCTCAACAAGTATTTGAGGTTATTATACCATGAATTTATACAGTCGGGTATCGGCTGAATAAATTCTTGATACAATGTTCTCGGGTACCCGTTCAAAATCTATGATTTCGGTAACGGGTGAGGTTATTATACCATGAATTTAAGAAAACCGTAAGGCTTTTCACTCGGTGAAACCGAAGAGTCGATATTCAAACTGCCCATTTAAGCGGCGACTATAACGAAATGAGAAATAAAAAACATTAATTTATCATTAATTGGTCAACCTTCATAACGAGGCGCATATTATGTAATAAGATTATTTAAACTTCATTTATGCAATTTCCAGTGGTAAGGAGAATGATATATGGATAAAGGTTGCAAGATAAATATTGAACAAACTGTTACAAAGCCGGAAGTTCCTCCAAACGGCAATGGAAGTATCCAAATTTGCTGCCCGTGTATAGCCAGATCTGTTTCAAGCATAGAGTTAGAGCCTGAAGGCGGAACGATTGCAGTACCCATTCCTGCGAATGCCTGTATAACACAAATATTTTCTTCAGCGGAGGCAGTACAGGCACAGTTGATATGTATAGAGGTTGAGGTCAGGAATATTGGGCCGTCTTTATACCTTCACCGAATACCGGCAAATCCGGAAGGGACGTTTGCCGTGTTTGAAGTTACTTTTTCGCATCCTCTGTGCGTAGGTGATATTGACAGCGCAGTTCGAGCAAATTTCATAAGATTCGGCGATACATTCCGCGGATCTTTATCGGTGTTATACTGCGAAAATTGCTGTCAGCAAACCGAGGTAAACGGCTGATCGGGCTGTTGTAAAGCTTCCTTTCATTGCATAAACAGCTCGGAAAGCAAGGCTTATATGGTAATCATCATCAGACAATTGTCAACTTTTTTTAAAAAAAGGTTGACAATTGTTGTTCTTTGTTATATTCTTTGTCTTAATTAGTCAGCGATACCGGATTAGTAATATTTATTGGTGCTGAAAGAGGGAATAGCATGCGTAAAACTGAAATAAGAAACATTGTTCTGGTTGCGCTTTTTGCAGCCCTTATGATTGTCGGGGCATATTTAAAAATCCCAAACCCCTTTTTTCCTGTCTATTTCACGTTCCAAACGGTTTTCAGCATCCTTGCCGGCCTTCTAATCGGCCCAAGGAACGGTGCATTGTCAATGACGCTTTATATGGTAATGGGAATTGCAGGTCTGCCCGTGTTTTCCATGCCCGCAGGCATACATTACGTACTGAACCCGACTTTCGGTTACATATTGGGTTTTATTGCGGCAGCCTGGATTGTCGGAAAAATCAGTGCGTCATTCTCTGATTTCACAATCGACAAAGCGTTCCTTGCTTCGTTTGCAGGTATTTTGTCCGTCTACGCATTGGGAACAGTGTATATGTATTTTCTGAATAACTTTTATACCGGAACTCCCGTAGGGTATCTTGGAATTCTGTCCGGTATGGCGTTATACTTTATAAAAGACCTGATCTTAATTGTACCTTCGGCAGTATTGTCCGTCCAGGTACGAAAACGGATATCAATTGCATGCCGCAGTTAATTTTCATTTTTTCGCGATGTAAAAACAGCGTTCCGACGTTTGTAACGGTCTGTCAAATGTAAACGCATCAAAAACATCCGCCAGATTAAGCCCGGAGCCGCAAACAGCAGCTTGTATTTCATCGTAATACCATGACCGCTGTTTCTGCTTTTCCTCGAGCATTTTGTATAAATCCCTCGTTTCCCTTACAAAAAAGGTCAGGTCAAAATCGCATACTCTGCTTTCAGGATTATACCTGTTCTGCCAAAGGTATGCTATATCATCCCTGATCTCATAAAAAAGGTTATTGGCAAAGACATGCTCAAACTTATAAGGCGTATTAAGATCGAAAATAAAAAGCCCGCCGGGATTAAGATAATTTCCGGCAAGCCTGAAGACCTCCCGCATATCGTCCAGATCAAGGATATAATTAAGGCTGTCCATTGTGCATACGATAGCGTCAACCGTACCGTACAATTCAAATGATCTCATATTCTGACATACCCACAATGGAGAAACATTGCTCAAACCCGTTTTTTCCACTGCACGGTTCAGCATTTCAGGCGATATGTCGATACCGATCATATCATAGCCGCGTTTTGCCAGCTCGAGAGTTAAACTGCCGGTACCGCAGGCAAGATCAAGAATAATCTCCGGTTTTACCGAGTATCTTCCAAACAGAGCTTCAATATAATCTGCCCACTGCGAATAATCCACGTCATCCATCAATAAATCATATACCAAAGATAAATCGCTGTACATTCAAACCCCCATGCAGCGATTTCACCGAACGTTTAATCGGAATGACTATCCTAATTTTTTTCGCTTTGACAGCAGCCCGCCTATACGCCCGGTTTCCTTCGCACTAAGGCTTTTCCATCCGTCTTTTTGTACTTTTTCCAGAAGGCCGAGTTCTTTCGCTATTTCGAGTTTCAGTTTTTCATTTTTTTTCAGTGCCATAAAACCACCTCAAAAAGTATTATTGCCTTGTAAGTTTTATGGTATACAAAGCTGAAAAACAAAAACTATCTTCCCCCCTCGGCGATCAGCCTGTTAATTTCCTGTATCGCACAGGAAAGCTGTTTGTCTTCGCCCTCCGGTATATCTTCTATGCTGAAATAGCGGTATTGCTGATCGTTTTCGACTTCAATATCCGGTGTTACCCCAATGCCGTGTATGCATACCCCTGAAGGAGTATAATACTTTGAAACGGTATATTTCAGGCCGGCTCCGCCTTCGAGTCTGATGATTGATTGAACAAGCCCTTTCCCAAAGGTTGTTTTCCCCACAAGCGTTCCTTTCTCATATTCCTTGATTGCGGCTGATAATATTTCGGAAGCACTCGCGCTGTATTCGTTAATAAGAACTGTTACCGGCATATTCAGTTCATTTGCGTCGGATCTTTTTTCTTCACGTTTTCCGTTTCTATCCTCAGTATAAACAATAAGACCTTCCGGAATTATCATATCCGCAATGCGGACCACCTGCTCGTAATCGCCGCCCGGATTATTCCTGAGATCAAGTACAATGCCCTTTGCGCCTTCCGCAATTAGATTATTCACATGGCTGGCAAAATCATATGAGATATCTTCGTCAAACAGCTTTAACTGTATATACCCGACATTTTCTTCAATCATTTCGCTGTTGATATATACCAAATTGATAACCTGCCGTACCATATTGAACGTTATATAATCATTTATCTCAGGCCTGTAAACCGTGACTTCGACATTTGTGTCGGGAACTCCCCTGATTTTTTGCACAATAAGCTCCGAATCCTTAATTGACGTTACGTCTTCTCCGTCAACCTTAATTATTTTGTCTCCTATACGCATTCCCGCATCTTTTGCAGGGGAACCGGCAAAGGTTTCCGAAACGGTGAGCAAATCATTCTCATCCATATAAACAGTAACACCTATTCCGACATAATTACCGGATTGCTTTTCCATGAAATCCTTCATTTGTTCCGCAGTATAATAAACCGTATACGGATCATCCACTGACTGCGCCATTCCCTGTATTGCTCCTTCAAGAAGCCTGTTTTCGTCAACATTCTGGTAATATGACTGCATTAGAATTGTCTTTACGCGGTTAAAATTAATAATATTTTCTCTTGATACATCTCGATTAAAACTAATCTGGTATTGGGGATTTAAAAAATTAATCAACGAATAGGTAAAAAAACCTGCAGCAAAAAAAACAACTGCAGTTAAAAAGCATATAACCCCCATCAGCCAATAACGATTTGATCTCATTTACACACTTCCTATTCAAAAGATATTATTCCTGATTTAGCACTCCTGTTAATATATATTTCCTATTTTTCTTCAAAATGTGTAATCTTTTTCGCGTACAATATTAGGTTAACACAATTTAAAAGAAATACCCGGATATACCCGGGTAT
>DATCLI010000161.1:0-3655 GCA_036563955.1 Clostridia bacterium
TAACCCTTTCATTATCCGGCCTGTCCGCGGTGGTGAATACCTTTTTCAATATCTCGATCTTTTTCCCCGTATCATCAAGCCACTTCTCAATTTCGGGCATAAAATGCTCTTTTGCGTCTTCCTTCATTTTTTCAGGAAGCAGCGTCATGAATTTGGCCGTGACAATTTCCGCTTCCGCGTTAGTGTGCGGAAAAACGGTTTCATTCCGTATTTCGGTAAAAACATTTTCAATTATTTTTACGATTGTTTCCCGGGAATGCTTTGAGAGCGAATCAAAACCGGGCATAAATTGTTTGATCGCATTTATTGCTGTTTGCATGTCTGTTACGGACGGGCCGTCCCCTGGCAGAAATTGCCCGGCGGTATTTATTATCTCGCTGTTATTTGTTTCATTTTGAACTTTGCCCGAATCCGTCTCCGCCGTATTAAGCAGTAATTGAAAAATGATATTTTTTACATCCTGTTCGGTTATTATCCGGCCGTTTACCGAATCCGGCCTTGCCGCGTAATTAATTTCACTGACCGGTACGCTCAGATCCTTTTCCAGTACCGACTCATATATTAAAAACTCCAGCGCCAAAGAATTAATCGTCTCTTCGTCGGATTGCATTACCTGCCTGGCAAGATTTTGCCATTTGTCCTCAAAATTGAACGTTTTCGCCGCAAACTCGTTCAGCAGAGGGAAATACGTTTCCCTGCCTTCCATATCATTAAGCGCTAAAAATACCGCCTGCCTCGCATCAGGAACAAGTTTTTCACTAACAAGCCCTGAAGCTTTTTCTATAAGGGCGGCTTCGGGCTCGATTTCCATATCAAGCATCGCTTTTACTGCTTCGAGCCTGTCGCTGTTTGCCTGCATCTTCAAATTTTTAAGTATTAACGCCGGATCACTCGTATAAGTTATTGATTGTGCCGCCTGTTTATGCTCAAGCTCTCTCACGTATACCTGGCCCTGTTTTATACCCGTTACCTCGAGTTTGAGAATATCGCCCGGGTTGTATTTCCTGTCCGTTTGCACGCTTGCATTAATGCTTCCGCCGTCAGGAAGCTGCAGCATCAAAATACCGCTTTCAACCGCAATAACGCGCGCGGTTATCGTGTCACCGATCTTAATGTTACTCGCATACAGCGACAAAAGCTTAAGAAGGTCGTGCGAAGCAGCTTCCGAAATTCTCATAGCGCATCATCCACCAGTTTCCCTGTAAAACTTCTTCTATGTATCGGGCACAGGCCGTATTCCTTTATCGCGTTAATATGTAACTGAGTTCCGTAGCCTTTATGCTGATCAAAACCATACTGCGGATATTCCTTATGTATCCGCTCCATCCACCTGTCCCTTGTAACCTTTGCGATAATTGACGCAGCGGCAACCGAAACACTGAGGCTGTCGGCCTTGCAGACGGAAAGCTGCCGGATCGGCAGCGGCAGTTCAACAGCATCGATTATAAGGTAATCAGGTTTTACAGACAGGTTCGAAACCGCAATCATCATCGCCTTTTTCGTCGCGTTAAGGATGTTTATTCTGTCGATCTCGTCATGCTGGACCATTCCGATTCCATATGCAACCGCTTTTTCAACAATAATATCAAAAAGCTTGTCCCTCATCGACGCAGTAAGCTTTTTCGAGTCGTCAAGCCCATCTATTACGAGGTCTTCCGGAAGCATCACGCATGCCGCGACAACCGGCCCCGCGAGCGGGCCCCTTCCGGCTTCGTCTATTCCCGCGATATTTACAAAACCGCTGCTGCGGGCAACGATTTCATAGCGGGACATCTCTTTAAGCCTTTTTCTTTCTTCGTTAATTTTTTGAAGCTTTCTAATATATATATCGGCAAGCTTATCAACCGACGAGCCGCGGCTGTGTTTCAGGCTGTTAAGCCATTCAACCGCCTGTTCGACCGGCATCTCCCTTGCCCTCTTCTCTATTTCAGACAATGTAAGCTTATTATCCAATGTCATCCCTCTTTTCCGGCAGTTCCAGAGTAAACCTGCCGATTTTTGCGGCCCTGAACTCATCAAGCACTATATTTGAAATACGGTGATAATCCACTTCGCCGCCCGTAGCAAGGCAGCCTCTTTTTCTTCCCGCTTCTTCAAGAAGGGATGCTCCCGTTTTGCCTTCAATCTCCTCAAGCTTATACCTTTTTTTCAATTGTTCCGGGTACAGGGCGGAAAGCTCTTCCATAAGCTTTTGGGCCAAAGTGACAACGTCTATAATCTCGTCCCTTATGGCGCCTGTGAAAGCAAGATGAATTCCGGTTAATTCATCGTCAAACTTCGGCCATAAAATACCGGGAGTGTCCATGAGCTGTATTTCGGGATTTATGCGCACCCACTGCTTGTTCCGTGTTACACCTGGTTTGTCTCCGGTAATCGCCACAGCCCTCCCCGATATTTTGTTTATAAAAGCCGATTTGCCGACATTCGGAACACCGACAACCATCGTTCTAATCGGACGTCTTATCCTTCCCCTGCTTGCCGCCGCTTCAAGTTTAGGTTTCATAATAGTCTTTATTCTCTGCTTAAGTTCTTTTATACCTTCTCCTGTAAGTGAATTCACATTGACGGCATCAATCCCGTTTAATTCGGACCACTCTTTCCAGATACGGTTTTTTCCGGCGTCTGCCAGGTCGCTCTTATTGAACACAACAATCCTCGGTTTGTTCGCAGTTATTTCATTAATGTCAGGGTTCCGGCTGCTTATCGGGATTCTTGCATCAAGCAGCTCTATTACGACATCCACCAGTTTTATATTTTCCGTAATCATACGTTTTGTTTTAGCCATATGGCCCGGAAACCATTGAATATTCATCAAATCAACTCCATAAAACCTGAAAACTGCGCAGCACCAAGTTCCCGCATGCACGTCTCTTTGACGTGCGCTTTGTATTTCCGTTAGTCATCAAATCATAATATTCACAAAATCGCTTTGAGACTCGAAAAAATTCAACCGCATAACAAGAAAGAGGACACTTTGTCCTCTTCCTTTCTGCGAATTATTTTTTTGCATTGATGTCTTCCTTGATTTTGGCTTTCTTGCCCACCCTGTCTCGCAGGTAGTAGAGTTTGGCTCTCCTGACCTTTCCTCGTCTGACAATTTCAATATTGTCAACTTTAGGAGAATGAATCGGGAAAACCCTTTCAACACCAATTCCGAAAGACAACCTTCTTACGACAATTGCACGGCGGACTCCCCTGCCATGCATGCCTATAATATAGCCTTCAAAAACCTGAAGCCTTTCGCGGGAACCTTCCTTAACCTTGACTCCTACTCTGACAAAGTCTCCGATTCTTAAATCAGGAAGGTTTTCTTTCATGTTCTCTTTTTCGATCGCACGAATAATGTCCATTTTCTTTTCCTCCATACCATAGACGTTCATGCCCGCATTATAAAAGGCAGAATATTAGCCTTCGCTATTTTATACATATTGCCGCGGGCAGCGGACCGTCCGTATTCACGCTGTAACATTATAGCACAGGAATTCAACCGTGTAAAGCAATGTTTAACCGCTTCCTGAAAAGTTGCTATAAGCAGAATGACTGCTATGCTCTCTTATCAATTTCATAAAAATATGGAAACCTACCTTTAGAAAATGGTGTTCTGTACCAGAATATATAAAACAGAGGTCGAATTTTTAGTTTTTGGACAACTCAA
>DATCLI010000162.1:0-13005 GCA_036563955.1 Clostridia bacterium
CTTGATCTCCTTTCCTGGCGGAGGCGGAGTAGGTGTCGGTGAAGGCGTCGGGGTTGGAGTCGGTGTCGCTGTGGGTGTGGGTGTGGGCGACGGTGACGGGGTCGGGGCAATAGCGGACATTAAAGCCCTAACAGGGTAAAAATCTCCCCCGAGCACAGCGTATAATGCAACTGAACATAACACAAAAAGCAGAATAAATGTAACAACCCTGGCCGGAAAAGATAACCGATACCGTCTTTGTTGATGCCGTGTGTCCTCAGAATTGCCGTTCCCAATATTTATGAATTTTGTCTTTTTCATTAGGTTTTTCCCTCGTATCGGATAGAATTAGTATACTGTAGCCTTAATTTTAACAATGGAAAATATCTCTTCGCAATTTCATTGTTCAAATTTATTACGCAATCACACCCAAATAATAATACAATAAATTTAATACCACTTCAACAGTGTCATTATATATATGGCATTTGCGATGTTATACTTTTAGCATTTTGCGATGTTATATACTTTGAGTTCCGCTGTACAATATATTGCTGGTATGCATTAAAGCTTATCATTATATATTATGGCATTTGCGATGTTATACTTTGAGTTCCGCTGTACAATATATTGCTGGTACGCGTTAAAGCTTGTCACTATATATTGTACATCGGATTTTTATTAAGGTTACATCGCAAATGCCTTATTATACAGTTCCGGACAAAAACAGATTTTTTTTGCTATACGTAATGGCAAAGGTTTTACTGCAAATATCTGTCTATATCGTCAAAGCCAATATTCTTATGAAGCGCCATATTGATCCCGTTTGCGACAACTTTCGCAACCCGTTCAATCACCTCGTCCATTTCCTTAGGAGTAACAACAAGATTGCCTCCGTAAGGTTCGAGCACTTCTCTGATTAGAGAATACTTATCATTTTGATCCATCTGCTTTAACATTTGATAAAAATCCGTACCCTCCTGAGAATGGGACAAAAGATTATCAATAACAAGCTCTATCGTATCGTTAGCCATTGTTGCCGCATCCACTACAGTCGGGATGCCGATTGCAATAACGGGGACCCCCATTGTATTTACAGACAACTCCGCACGTTTGTTTCCAACGCCCGAACCGGGAGAAATTCCCGTATCGGCTATTTGTATCGTGGTATTAATACGGTTCATTTTCCTCGATGCCAAAGCGTCTATTGCTATAACAAGAGCGGGGCGTACTCTTTCAATTACTCCTTTTACAATATCACTTGTTTCTATTCCGGTCAAACCGAGAACACCAGGCGCTATTGCGCAAACCGGCCTTACCCCGTCATCCACCTGTTCAGGCAGATATTCATGCAAATGCCGTGTTACCATTAGATATTTCGAAACCTTCGGACCAAGCGCATCAGGAGTTATATTCCAGTTGCCCAGCCCAACAACAAGCACAGTGTCATTGTCATTAATATTGATAAGACGCTTCAATTCAAATGCTACGGCCCGGCATGTGTCTTCATACAAATCGCGGTCGTTCTCTTTCAGCTTTGGGACGTCGAGCGTAATATAATTTCCTTTTGGCTTCCCTATGCTTTTTTCGCCTTCGGCGGAAGTTATTTTAACCCTTGTTACATGTATGTTTTCATTTCCGTCTTCTTCAACTTCAACCCCCTCGCCGTAAGGATGCGGCACAGGTTTCCCGGAGCGCTTCAAATCGGCCTGGTTTTTCTCATGTACTTCCAAAGCAAGGTCTGTACGAACAGGTGCAAAATTTTCCATCAATTTTTCCTCCATAATGTGCAATATATAATTAGTATGCTTAGCGCAGAGCGGATTTATATATTTTTTAGCGCAACAATGCCTAATTAATATTTCTTTCAGTATTATCTGCAATGCGGGATAAAATATTATTTTTTGCTGCGAAGCAAGACCAGCATGCAGACTATTGTACAATAGTCCTTCACAAGTATTGCGTGTGTTTCGGGTGTTTTCGCAAAAAATCCTTGCCAAACAAAACCGATCATGCTATTATTATCTTTGTCGACTAACTTTGAGGAGGTGAAAAAGTGCCGAATATCAAGTCTTCAAAGAAAAGGGTACGTAAAGCAAGAGCAAAAACAGCGCAGAATAAATCCCAGCGTTCTGAGCTCAAAACCCTTGTACGCAATTATAATGAAGCTCTGGTTTCCAATTCGGAAAGCAAGGATGAGTTGTTGAAAACAGCCATTAAAAATCTTGATAAAGCCGCTTCAAAGAAGCTTATTCATAAGAACAAAGCCTCCAGAAAGAAGTCACAGCTTATGAAAGCGTTTAATGCCGCACAGGTTTCCGAATAGTAAAAAGGTACGCGATTAATGCGTGCCTTTTTTATGAATAATGCCAGAACAAAAACGTACATTTCGCAGTACGTTTTTTTATCGTCTGTTTAGTTTAAGAGCTTTTACCTTATTAATAAATCCTTAATCATTTTAAGAATATCGGAATTTTCCCATATAACAAAACTTCTTTCCGGGAGAAAATATATATAAGCAAAACAAACTGCGATTAACAAAATAATAACGGCAATAATCACGGGGGCAGGTTTCCTTTTCTTTTTCACAGGCACATATCCCTGCAGTATGTCGGAATATTTGTTGAATATATTGAAATTGTCCTTATGTCCATACCTTTTAACAAGCGCCGCGCTTATTTCATTGAAATCCGACACGAGGCCGGAAATCCCGTCGAAAGCTTTTTTTTCGCATCTTTCTATAAACCGTTTTGCCCGTTTGTCCTGCTTGCATACGGAAGGCAGGCATTCGGAAAAAAAACTTCCGAAATGCGGCATTATCTCCTGAATATCATACGGATATTCCCCTCTGAAATGAACAAGGTAAATAAAACACATATGACCTTTATCGTACATGATAAGCGAGGGTTTGAGCAAACAGCTCAGCATCGCAACCGGAAGATGCTCCAGCTGGTTTACAATAAATATAACCGATTTTTTGATTAATTCCAGCCGTTCCGCTATACTCTTCGATGTATTTATGCATTCCTCAAGCGTTGTTCCGTCAGCATGCCTGAATATCAAAACCAATGCCTGTCCGCACTCGAAATATTCAACATAATCGGGTGTCGATATCCATGGCAGCATTTTTTTAACTCTTGCGGCGGCAACATGATCCTCATATACATTCAAAAAATAATAATGAGAAACATCACCGCGTTCTTCCGGCTTAAATGCTATTCCGGCTTTATAACCCGGTTCATCCGCCATCAAATGCAGGACGCAATACTGGCCATATACACAAATCTCCTCCGGCATCCTATCACTCCCCAATGAAAATATCGGCATGAATAAAGCATTGTTAAACATGCCGGGATGTGAATGCCGGAAATTCGAACCCTGCCCGTAATTCCCGGGGCAGCGTCAATATTCATTTTATCTCATATTTCTTATATGTATTGCGTCCATTTCAACACCGGCGTGCCGTGCGACAATATCAGAGATCTGAGCGGTCTGATCCTGTGAAAGGTTATCCGCTTTCACTATCAGGTCAACACTTCCGTTCGTCCCTAAAATTGCAACTACGTCGTCAAAGCCCCTCTGCCTTATCAGCGATTCAATCGTAGCTTCAATTTCTGAACGCTTGATAAGCGCAAGGTATTCTTCATGCGCCTTTGCAATACTTTCTTCCGGAGCATTTTTAAGTGTTGTCATCTCCTGAAGCTCCTCCTTTTGACGGCTGCGGATCGTTTCCCTGTCAAGCCTTGCCTGTACGAAAAAATTATCGGCTTCACTCTCAACGGGTACATTTTCGCCGACTGCGGCCATATCATTATCTGTCCCTGCCGTGCCGCCGTTGACATTGTCCACATACACCGCTTCCCCAAGGCGCTCGTCAGTGTCTTTCCGGGAAGAAAAACCGCTTTTCCCGTAAGTATATTGAAGAACCCCCGCCGTAATAATAACAAGAACCAGAGCAATAACGAGTATCTGTTTTTTATTAATCATATTTATCACCTCTTAAATCTGTTTTATTTCCTTTTCAATACATTAATTTTATGCGCAGGCAGACCTGTTAATGCTTGAACCGCGGCCTTGATATCCTGTCTTACCTCACTGCTGCCAGCACCGTCCGCGACTACTACAACGCCTTTGATTTCGGGTTCATAGCTTTTTATAATCACCGGTACACGCTCTCCCGTGTTCGCTTCCATGAAAACCATCTCCTGCTCGCGCCTGTATTCGTCGGTTCTTCCTGTACGCTCCGTGTTATCCTTTTCTTCCGTTATGCTGTTCTCCTCAATTTGATTGAATGCGTGCACCACCTCTCCGTCCGTTATTCCGGTTACCATTACCTTAACAGTACCGGCGCCTTCTATTTCCGATAAAATCGACTCCAGCCTCTGCTCAAGCTTCTTTATTTTATCGTCCGGCTCACCGGATATTAAAGTAATTTCACCTTTCGCTTCCTGAGTATTCTTTTTATTTTTGCCGTCACTTTTAAATGAACTTGCTACTATGATAATTATTATTCCAACAATCAGTATTATGACTAAATTCTCAATTCTCCGCTTACCTTTTTTTTCTTTTGCGTAATCCGTTAATTTATTAAACCATTTGAACACTTTAACCACCTTCAATTCTCCGATATGTTAATCAATATATCCTTTTCATCCAAAAGGAAAACCCTTTGGATCTCTTTTGCAATCTCCGATACGGTTTCATTATTCGCGCCCGGGATTAACTTTCCTTCCTTCCCGGCTTTTGAAAATATCAGGTTGATATAGACTTTACGAATCTGTCCATACTTCTCCGAATTTATATTCTCATTCAACACTATGTCCACCTCCGCTTTTTCTATTTCCTTATACGTGTTAAGACGGTTATGTATATCCGAAAGAAGTATTTCACGGTACAGTTCAAGGGTTTGTTTTGCCTGCTCACGTTGATTTGCATCAACAGTTCTGTCCGCCTGGCTGTTAAAAAGGAACTTGTCGCCCTGCAGATTTTCAAAAATACCGTTCTTCCCGTTTCCGATAATCTCCGCTGCCGGATTTATAATAATGAACATAATAATAAATCCGGTAAGAAGCCGCGTAAATTTTCGGATTCTGCTTTCCGGAATGAGCAGGTCAAGAATTACCATCAGAACAGCCGCGGCAGCAATGTTAAAAACCCAGCCTTTTATTTCCTCCATAGTTTTCCTCCATTACTGCATCATTCCGCTTATTCCGCCTGCCCTCAGAAGAGTACCTATCGACAACAGAAACATGAACAAAGCCGCGCCGACAATTCCAACAATGGTTTTAATGCAATCGGAGATATCTGAAAGGCAGTCGTATAAACGTTCTTCGGCAAACGGCTCGACAATCGCGGCCGCAAATTGATAGAGCAGTGCTATGGCAAGAATTTTTAAAATCGGAATAATGCATACGGCAAGCGTAATAATCATTGTCGCTATTCCCGCGGCATTTTTAATAACCAACGCGCAGCTTAAAATCGTGTCGGCGGCATCGGCCATATATTTGCCTGCCACAGGAATCATTGTACTGATTGCCGTTTTTGCTGTTTTTGACACAGCTCCGTCGACCGCTCCCCCGACGGCGCTCTGAATCACGGCTGCCGAACCGTAAATTGTCATTATTCCCGCTATTCCCCACACTGCAACCTGTTTTATAAGATCAGCCATACCCGAAATTTTGATTCTGTCCGACAGGCCGCTCACAATATAAAGTATTCCCGACATCAGACACAAAGGCAGAAATACGTCACGGAATATTTTTACGGTACCCTGTATCGCAATAAGCAGTATAGGCTGCAGCGCGCTGCCCGATACTATATTGCCGCTCGAGATTAACAGCGCAAGAAGCGACGGTACTGCAAAACCCGTAATTTTATCAATCGTATCGAGTACTTCCCGGGCGTACCGCAGTACTGTCTGAAACCCGAGAGCAAGCATTGTCACAATTGCCCCGTAGCATGAAAAATAAGCGAGTTCTCCAACAGCGCTTTCCTTAAAAGAACCTTGAAGGTTTTTAACCATCGCCGTGAGGAATATAATCATAATAAGCTTTAAAAGAAGACCAAAATTTTGTTTGATTTCGCCTATTATCGCGTCGACAACCGCTTTCGGAAGCGATTTGATATTTTCACCGGCGTTCCCCCTTACAAGTTCTTCCATGAGTTTTCCGGGCGAATACTGCGGGAATAGCTCTTTAGCTTCATCCGTAATGCTTTCTTCCAAATTCTTTTTCAGATTTTTTATTTCACTGCCTTCGAACTGCTGCTTAATAATATCGTCCATCATCGTTTCGTTATCCTCAGCGCTGCAAACGACCGGAAATGCAAATACAGCAAGGATCAGAAAAACAACGGTGATTTTTTTGCGTAAAATCCTTAAAAAATTATAAAAGCAATATGCCGGCAAAGCAGCCAAACACATACCGATTATCCTCCAAACGTTGCCGCTTCCAAAGTACCCGCAGGCATTTCGTTCCCAACAGGCCCGTTACAGCATATTTATAATTACACTCATTACCGACGTTATTATAGGTATTGCCGTTATCATTATCATTACTTTCCCTGCAAGCTCGACCTTTGACGCGATCGAGCCCTGAGAGGCATCCCGGCAGCTCTCGGCGGCAAACTCGGTAATATACGCCATTCCAATAATTTTAAACAGCGTAGTGATATAAGTCCCATTCATATCCGCCCGGTCAAAATAAAGCGAAATCAAATCAAGGATCGTCTTTATTCTGCCTGCAAGCGTGACCATCACGACAGCTCCGAAGACCAACGAGATCTGAAGGCCTATTTCGGGCTTCTGAGCTTTAATTAAAACGATAAGGACAGCAGAGATAATTCCCATTACGCCGATACGAATCAAATCCATTTTTTTGTTTCTCCATGCAACCTTACAAGCATTAAAACTTCCCGCCTTATTTAAGGCCTTTTCAGAAGTTAAAAAGTTTTTTCACGGTATCAAAAAGGTTCGCAATTTCCCTGACAACCATAAAAAGAACCACTACGAGCCCGGCCAGTGTGGTCATCATTGCCTGTTCATCCCTTCCCGACTTTGAAAGAAGGGAGTTAAGCACAGCAACTAAAATCCCAATCGCCGCTATTCTGAAAATCAAGTCAATGTTCATATCAATCCCCTCAAATCAAGACAAGAACCACGGCAAGACCTCCGAGAGCACCAAGGTTTTTGTACAGCTTGTCCTTTTTGGCTCTGTCTTCTTCAGCCGCTTTCTCCCTCGCGGTAAATTTTTCCCTCATTAAAAAAAGAAAGGAGCTTTGACTTTCCCTGTCTGTTTTTCCCAAAATTTCGCCGATGCAAAAAAGCAGATCCCATTCCTCCCGCTGTATAGGCCACTGGGAGCGGAACTCTTCAAGGCTCTTGCGCCAGGCCGCTTCGATGCTTATTTCCATCTTCCTGTGAAGCTCGTACACCCTTCGGGCGAACCTTGATGTCCTGTTTGTTTTTCCTCGCGACAGGGACATAAATGCCTGTCCCAGGGGGCGGTTCATATAATGTATCTCATTTTCAAGCTCCATCAGAAACCCCTGTATTTCCCGTATACACTCCACCCGTTCGGCAAGCTGCCGGGAGAACGCATATCCCACCATTGTTGAACTTGCTATTATAAGAATGCTTCCTGCCGCTTTGATACTCCACATCAAGTACATTTTCATCACCGTCCAATACCTTTACACAATACTGCAGCTTTGAATCGACTGATATGATTATGAACCTTTCAAACGCTTTATCTTCAAACAACTCGCAGAACCCCCTGCGCATCTTAACCGCTCTCAGGTCATAACCGTGAACTGTGCCGATAATGCGTATGCCGGCATTTATCACCTGCATAACCGACGAAACATCTTCGGGATTGCCCATTTCGTCCAATGCGATAACACGCGGGCTCATGCTTCGAAGCAGAATCTCCATGCCGTTTTTTTTATGAATGCCGTTTATGACATCGGTACGGTTTCCAAGGTTATTTTGCGGAAAACCTTTGTAACATGCGGCAATTTCACCGCGTTCGTCAACAACGCCTATTTTGACTCCCCTAAAAGATCCAAAACCGTCACTGAGGCAGCGTATAATGTCCCTCAGGAGAGTCGTTTTCCCCAACCCGGGCGGTGAAACTATCAGCGTATTATAAATGTCTCTGTTTTCGTTTACAAGGTAACCGACGATTCTTTCCCCGCAGCCGGGAACCTCGCGTGCCAAACGGATATTAACCGATGAAATGTCTCGTATGTTAAAAACCGATCCGTTTTTAAAAACCGGCGTACCGACAATTCCGATGCGATGGCCTCCTTTGATTGTGATAAAACCTTTGCTGATATCCTCCTGGTATGCGTACCAGGAATTTTCGCAAAATTTATATACCGTATCTGCCAGCTCCTCTGTTGAAACGAACATGTTGGAAGGTTTGTCAAGAACCCGTCCGTTTTCATGCAAAAAGCCATCTGTGCCGAGATAATGCAGCATTGCCGGTTTTCCCGAACGAAGCCTTATTTCTTCAAGCTCAGTTAGGATATCAGCATCAGTTTGCATAAGACTTTCTTTTATCCTGTACGGCAGGAACTGAAGCACTTCCTTGACAAATCGGTTTTTCAGCGATATTTTATCCTGCATTTGGTACCTCCTGTGTTTTCTCAGCAGTGGAATTTAATACATAATGGTTGTCCGGGTTCGATTAATTACTATGCATTCGTGCCGGGAAATATGACAGACGCTGAAATTTTGAATTGCAATATTTAAGAGCCTGCGGGATAAAACGCTTTGAGTTTTATCCCGCAGGCCCCGACAAAAAGCCCGGCACCTGATTAATGCCGGGCTTTGAACATTAGCTCAATTTATTCTATTTTATATTATACTCTTTCCATATACTCTCCGGTTCTTGTGTCAATTCTGACTATATCTCCCTGGTTAACAAACAGCGGAACTTTTATTTGAGCTCCCGTTTCAACAACAGCCGGCTTTGTCGCCCCTGTCGCCGTGTCGCCCTTGAAACCGGGCTCGGTTTCCGTTATTTCCAGTTCAACAAATGTCGGCGGCTCAATTCCAATAACCTGATCCTTGAAGAACAATATCTTGCAGATCATGTTTTCTTTTACGAACTTCAATGCATCTCCGATGCTTTCCGCATTCAGAGGTATCTGCTCATAAGACTGCTCATCCATGAAATAGTACAAATCACCATCATTATATAGATACTGCATATCCCGTTTCATAACCTGAGCCCGAGGGAACTTGTCCGTGGGGCTGAAGGATCTCTCGACTGTGGCTCCGGTTATAACGTTTCTGATTTTTGTTCTTACAAATGCGGCGCCTTTTCCAGGTTTAACATGCTGAAACTCAATAACCTGGTAAACTTGCCCATCCATCTCAAAGGTTGCGCCATTTCTAAATTCCCCGGCACTGATCATATTAAAACCATCCTCTCAATTTTGGCTTCGAATACTCTAATATATTAAATTAAAAAAGGCTTATTTGCAAGGATAATATTGGTTTATATCATTTGCGATGTTATATACTTCGAGTACCGCTGTACAATATATTGCTGGTACGCATTAAAGCTTGTCACTATATATTATGGCATTTGCGTTGTTATGCTTTGAGTTCCGCTGTACAATATATTGCTGGTACGCATTAAAGCTTGTCACTATATATTGTACATCGAATTTTTATTAAGGTTGCATCGCAAAAGCCTTATATTGTACATCGAATTTTTATTAAGGTTGCATCGCAAAAGTCTTTGGTTTCATCCCTGTAAATTTATTTTGTCCTTATTATAATTATTCAAACGTAAACTATGTAAAAGCTATTGTACAATAACGGAAACAGGGAACCTCCGACTATAAATTTATGCTGCATTCCGCTATAGTTTCCTTTTCTTGTACAATAGCTCTCAACAATTATGCTATTTAAACACAAACCATGTTATTGTACAATAACGGAAACAAGGGGGCTGCAATAGCTTTAACTATATGTCGCAGCCAGTATATTTAAAGCCGCCAAATAGCTTTTGAAGCCAAAACCGCTTATCTGGCCTATACATACCGGCGCAATCACCGATTTTGTCCTGAATTCCTCCCTGGCATGAATATTGGACATATGCACCTCGATTGTTTTAATACCCGTTCCCTTGATCGCATCCCTGATAGCAAAACTGTAATGCGTGAAAGCACCCGGGTTAATTATTATCGCGTCTGTTCCTTCATTCATCGCATTATGAATCGCATCTACGATTTCCCCTTCATGGTTCGATTGAAAAAACTCAACATCCGCCCCAAGCCTGCGAGCTTCTTCACTGATTGCTTTTTCCAAATCTTCAAGGGTTTCTTTTCCGTATACTTCGGGTTCCCTCTTTCCGAGCAGGTTCATATTTACCCCGTTCAATACCAGAACTTTCATGCCGGTCCCTCCTTCCGGACAATAAAATTTATTGGCTCAATCAGCCGCCGTTTTATTCCGCTTTCTGTTTAATGTACCTGTCTATCGCAACCGCAGCTTTCTTACCCGCTCCCATCGCCAGAATAACGGTAGCGGCTCCGGTCACAACATCTCCTCCGGCAAATACCCATGGTATGCTTGTCTCACCTGTTTCCTCATCTGCAATAATTCCGCCCCATTTATGCGTTTCAAGCCCCGGTGTCGTCGATTTTATTAAGGGATTAGGGCTTTGGCCGATTGCAATTATTACCGTGCCGACATCAATTACATGTTCTGATCCTTTCTTTGCGACAGGTCTTCTTCTTCCCGATTCGTCAGGTTCGCCGAGCTCCATCTCAACGCATTCCATTCCTTTTACCCAACCGTCATCAGTTCCAAGAATCCGTACCGGGTTTGTAAGAAGCTTGAAAATGATCCCTTCTTCCTTAGCATGGTGAACTTCCTCCACCCTCGCGGGCATTTCTTTTTCGGATCTTCTGTAAACAATATACACCTTTTCGGCGCCGAGCCGTTTTGCACTTCTGGCGGCATCCATCGCAACATTCCCGCCCCCGACTACCGCAACGGCTCCGGAAACTTTCACAGGCGTATCAACATCCGGGTACATATAAGCTTTCATTAAATTTATGCGTGTAAGAAACTCATTTGCCGAGTATACCCCGTTCAGGTTTTCTCCCGGAATTCCCATAAAACTCGGAAGTCCGGCTCCGCTGCCTATAAATACCGCTTCATAGCCCTCATCACGCAGTTCCTCAACAGTGATTGACTTACCTATAACCATATTTGTCATTATTTTTACGCCGAGATTTTTTACGTTTTCGATTTCAGCCTGTACGAGTTTTTTCGGAAGCCTGAATTCCGGAATTCCATATGTTAAGACGCCGCCCGGGGTATGGAATGCTTCAAAGACAGTTACATCATAACCCATTTTTGCAAGATCCCCGGCGCATGTCAATCCCGCCGGTCCTGAACCGACAACGGCCACTTTTATTCCTTTCTTCTTTACTTCCGAAATTTTGGGTTTCCTATTAACCATAAACCAATCCGAAGCAAATCTTTCAAGACGGCCTATCGCAACAGGCTCTCCTTTTTTACCCCTTACGCAGTACATTTCGCATTGGGATTCCTGCGGACATACCCTGCCGCAAATAGCCGGCAGACTGTTCGTTTCTGTGATTTTTAAATAAGCCTCTTCAAATTTTCCCTCGGCAATAAGGCTGATAAACTCAGGAATCTGTATATTAACCGGGCACCCTTGCATGCATGGTTTCGTTTTGCACGCAAGGCACCTCTTTGCTTCTTCAATCGCCATTTCCTCAGTATAGCCCGTTGCGACTTCTTTAAAGTTTTTAATCCTTTCATTCGGATCCTGTTCAGGCATATTAACCTTCGTCAGTGACATATTAGGCATTATTAACTCCCTCCAGTTTACATTCGTGCGCTTCCAGGCTTTGTTTTTCTTCTTTTTTATACATTGCCTGTCTTCTCATCGCTTCGTCGAAATCCACCTCATGTCCGTCGAAATCCGGGCCGTCTACGCAGGCAAACATTGTCTTTCCGCCCACACTTACACGACATCCCCCGCACATACCCGTACCGTCGATCATAACCGGATTCATGCTTACTATCGTCTTAATTCCGTATTTTTTTGTCAGGTTCGATACAACCTTCATCATAACAAGCGGCCCGATGGCCACTACAAGATCGTACTTGTTTCCTTCATCAATCAGTTTTTTCAGAACGTCGGATACAAACCCGTGAATTCCATACGATCCGTCATCCGTGGCAACAAACAGCCTGTCGCTTACTTTACGCATTTCTTCTTCAAGTATAATAAGGCCCTTATTTCTGAAACCTATAATAGTATCTACCGAAACGCCAAGAGAATGAAGTTTCTTTGCCTGCGGATACGCAATAGCCGTTCCGAGGCCGCCGCCTATGACAGCAGCTTTCTTTACTTCGCCGAAATGTGACGCCTTGCCCAACGGGCCTACAAAATCAAGGATATGCTCCCCTTCTTCAAGAGTCCCAAGAAGCCTTGTTGTCTTTCCTACCTCCTGAAAAATAATAGTAACGGTGCCTTTTTCGCGATCATAATCGGCAACCGTCAGAGGTATCCGCTCCCCGTTTTCGTTCACCCTCAGTATGACAAACTGGCCCGGCTCCGCTTTTCTCGCAACAAACGGAGCGTCAACGACCATAAGTTTGACATCGGGATTCAGTGTCTTCTTTTTTACTATTCGATACATTTATAAATCCTGCCTCCTAACAATTGTGAATTTATTGCATTAAACATTCAAAGTTACCGCGGTTCTTTTTTGAACTTATACCCAACCGGACGGAAGCATTTGAATATTAATATACATAAATAACCTGATTTGAATTATACTCTAAAAGTGTACCTCATTGCAATTATGAACGTAATATAAGGCATTTGCGATGTAACCTTAATAAAAATCCGATGTACAATATAAGGCTTTTGCGATGTAACCTTAATAAAAATCCGATGTACAATATATAGTGACAAGCTTTAATACGTACCAGCAATATATTGTACAGCGGAACTCAAAGTATATAAC
>DATCLI010000163.1:0-3433 GCA_036563955.1 Clostridia bacterium
CCGGAGCCTGCGATGAGGTATCAGGAGGAAAAATGAACGATTTTATTGGACATTTAAACGATCATGATAAAAATAAGCGCCTTTCGGCAGTAAAAAGCCTTTCCCGATTATTTGCCGACGGGAAAATAAAAAAACAGCCGGTTGATTATGAATATGTGAACAACCATATTCACACGACATATTCGTTTTCTCCGTATTCGCCGTCGAAAGCGGTATGGATGGCTTTTATTTCGGGCCTTTCAACAGCGGGAATAATGGATCATGATTCTGTCGGCGGTATTCGTGAATTTATTGAAGCAGGTAAAATTCTTAATATCGCAACGACTGTCGGGATGGAACTAAGGGTTGACATGTCGGGAACGCGGCTTGAAGGGAGAAAAATCAATAACCCGGATCAGGACGGCGTAGCCTATGTGGCGATGCACGGCATACCCCACGGGCAATTGGAAAAAGTGGGCAGCTTTATTAAACCGTATCAGTACGAGCGCAACAAGCGGAATAAATTAATGGTAAAAAACATAAACGCTATTGTAGGGGATTACGGTATTAACCTTGATTTTGAAAAGGATGTGCTGCCGATATCAATGTTCCGCGACGGCGGTACCGTTACCGAAAGGCATATCCTGTATGCCCTCTCGGCAAAGCTTGCGTCCCGTTTCGGCAAGGGTGGGAACCTCGTGCGGTTTATTAAGGACAGCCTTCGAATTCAAATTATTCCGAAGCTTGAACAACTGCTTATCGACGATAAGAATGAGTATTATGATTATGATCTTCTCGGCGTTCTGAAAAGCGATTTTGTGGAAAGGTTTTATATACCCGCCGATAAGGAATGCCCGCATGTCACCGATTTTATCAGGCTGTGCAATGAAACCGGCTCGATATCCGCATATGCGTATTTAGGTGATATCGAGGTTTCTGTCACAGGAGACAAGAAAAAACAAAAATATGAAGACGATTATCTCGATCTGCTGTTTGAAGAGATTACGCGCCTTGGATTTAAAGCCGTAACATATATGCCGTCCAGAAATACCAAACAGCAGCTTATGCGGGTCAGGGAATACTGCGATCGTTACAGTTTATTCCAGATAAGCGGCGAAGACATAAACTCGCCGAGACAGAAATTCATATGCGGCGCTTTAAAGGATGAAATGTTTGAAAATCTGAAGGATGCGGCGTGGGCGTTAATCGGGCATGAAAAGGCGGCTTCGTCCGATCCTGGCAAAGCAATGTTTTCACCTGCTTCAGATGGAAAATTTATGGATTTGCATGACAGAATAAGTTATTATAAAAACATAGGGAAAAATGAGTAAACGAAACACCTGGAAGCAAAGCCGCGTACCTACCGGAACGCGACAACAATGTCTCGACCCACAAAGCAGGACCTGCGGTAATAATGTTCAGAAGTTTACTTTTGAACTTATTGTACAATAGCTGCATACTAGAACTATTGTACAATAACGGAAACAAGAGCTTCATTTGCAAGAGCTATACAGTTCAGCTCGGGCAAGTCGAAACTCGCAAAAATACTTTGAATAATTTTTCGTAGGAAGTATTTTTGCTCAGACAGTCGACTTGCTTATCCTCGCTCTGACTGTATATCTCTATGCTGCATTTTCGCTATAGTTTCCTTTTATTGTACAATAGTTCCACTAATTACCGCGTTGATTCAACCATAAAAACAGCGGGTGATTTGGGTGCTTTCGGTGACGACGGGCGACATGCTTCAGCGCCCTGCTGCTTACAGGAAAATGGGGAGCGGGTTAATGAGCGGCCCGTGATATGGAGACTTCTCAGCAAAAATAAAAATGATCCAAAGCGTGTTGTCGGTATTCGACCCAGGAAAACGAAACACCCAAAGCAGGCCCCGCGGGAATAACGTTAAGAAGTTTACTCTTAGCTTACGTATTAGAAGTGCATTAATTTAGATTAATTTTTTGGAGGAGGTTATTTGTATGAAGCATGTTCTGGCGTTTGATTACGGAGCCAGCAGCGGGAGGGGTGTAATAGGAAGTTTTGACGGAAGCAGGCTTTCTCTTCAGGAAGTGCACAGGTTTTCCAACGATCCGGTATATGTAGGCAAAAGCCTTCATTGGGATATCCTGAGGCTCTACCATGAAATGAAGCAGGGTATTCTGAAGGCAAACTTTGAAACGAACGGTAATATTGCCGGCATCGGTATTGACACGTGGGGAGTTGACTTCGGCCTTCTGGACGCAAATGACGTACTGCTCGGAAACCCCTTTCATTACCGGGACTCAAATACCGAAGGCATGATCGACGAGGTACTGAAAATTATCAGCCGATCGGAAATATATCATGAGACCGGGATTGCATTTCAGGTTTTCAATACCTTGTATCAATTGTTCTCAATGGTAAAAAACAAATGCAGTTATATTGAAAAAGCGGAAACCTTGCTGTTTATGCCGGACTTGCTTACTTTTTTTCTGACCGGCAATAAATCGTGTGAATTCACGATTGCCTCCACTTCCCAGATGCTTCTTGCTGGCAGGGGAACATGGGCGTACGATATGCTTAATAAACTGGGCATACCTGTACAAATACTGCCGGATATAGTTGATACCTGCACATTTGCCGGGAAACTGCAGAGCCAGGTCCGGGAAGAACTCGGAACAGGAGAGATTCCGGTAATAAAGGTAGCAAGCCACGATACCGGTTCAGCGGTTATTTCGGTGCCCTTTGAGAACAGCGACGACGCATATTTAAGCAGCGGCACATGGTCACTGCTCGGTGTTGAAAGCGAAATACCGGTAATTAATGATATTACGCTTAATCTTAATTATACGAATGAAGGCGGAATTAACGGAACAGTGCGCCTTTTGAAGAATATAATGGGCTTATGGATCTACCAGGAGTGCCGCAGGGCTTGGAAAAAAGAAGGTTTAACGATAAGCTATGACGAAATGGACGCAATGGCGGAAGCTGCAAAGCCTTTCCAGGCTTTTATCGATGTGGACGATGAATCTTTTTACAGCCCGGGCAACATGCCTGAAAAAGTTATTTCATACTGTAAGCGGACATCCCAGAAAGCGCCTGAAGATATTGGCAGCATAGTAAGGATTGTCATGGAAAGCCTTGCTATGAAATACAGGAGCTCCGTAGAAGGTTTAGAAAAGATAACGGGGAGAAATATTCCGGGGCTGCATATAGTAGGAGGCGGATGTAAAAATAAGATCCTGAGCCGTTATACGGCAAATGTTTTAAATCACCCGGTTACTGCAGGTCCCATAGAAGCGACGGCAATCGGAAATGTGCTTGCCCAGTTGATCGCATTAAAAGAAATATCGGACGTTAATCAGGCAAGAGATGTAGTAAAGCGTTCATTCCCGACCGAAGTATACGAGCCTGAAGACACCGGGATATGGGATGACGCATATTTAAGCAGCGGCACATGGTCACTGCTCGGTGTTGAAAG
>DATCLI010000164.1:0-8023 GCA_036563955.1 Clostridia bacterium
ATCCACCGCAATGTCCAAAGTTCTTATACTGGTTACTTCAGTTACAATAATCATATCCGTTTCTTCTGCAGCATCGCGTAAATACTCCAGCCCTTCGCGGCCAAGGCCCTGGAAAGCATACGGCGATGTTCTCGGCTTAAAAGCGCCTCCCCGTAAAAAACGGATACCTTGTCCGGATAAAAACCTCGCTTCCGCCATAATCTGTTCCCTTCCCTCCACTGAGCAGGGGCCGGCTATTATACAAAATGAATCCGCTCCGATTCTGCGGTTTTTTACCCGTATGAAGCTGGGCTCCGGATTGAATTTTTTGTTGCTTAATTTATAGCTTTCAGTAATAGGAACCAGTTTGTCAACGCCGTCCAAAACTTCAAGATTTGATTCGGACAGCACCGATTTGTCTCCGATGACTCCGATAATAGTTACCTGTTTTCCCGTTGAAAGATGTGCCTGGAGTCCGTACTCCTCAAGAACTTCAATAACTCTTTCGATATTTTCCCGGGTCGCGCCCGGTTTCATTACGACAATCATATTTAAACCTCCTGCCTACCATACTTCCATACTACAATACCATAAAAAACGGGCGAAAACTTAAACCGACAATTTCAAAAAGCATACCGCGATCAGTTTAAATAATATGCGCCGTATGGTTTAGTATATTCTAAACGATGTGATGATTTCCGTCAAGAATAAAAAAAGCCCGCAATGCGGGCTTTGCTAAATATTAAGAACTTTCGTTTGCAAGCTGCAGATATACCTGCGTTGACGAAATATCCGAATGCCCAAGCATCATTTGCACATCCTTGAGATCTCTTCCCCTCTGCACCAAATGTGCCGCAAATGAATGCCTCAGCGTATGAGGAGTAATATCCTTGTTGATATTGGCTTTCGATGTATAATACTTGACGATTTTCCAAAATCCTTGCCTTGTCAGTCTTTTTCCGTTCGTATTAACAAACAGGGATTTTTCATCCTTGTCTCTGAGCATAAACGGCCTAACCTTCTCAATGTATTCTTTCATAAGCTCAATGCATTTCCTTGAAATTGGTATTTTACGTTCACGGCTGCTGTGACAGCATGACAAAGTTGCTTTTTGTAAATCCAAATCTTCGACATCCAGTGCAATCAGTTCTGACACCCTGATTCCTGTGGAATAAAGCAGTTCAAGCATTGCTTTGTCTCGAATGCCTTTCAAACCGATCCTGTTTGGCTGGTTTAACAATATTTCCACTTCTTCTACGGAAAGGATCTGAGGAATCTTTTTTTCTATCTTGGGTGATTCAAGACCTATTGTCGGATTACCCGTCATAAAGTCATGAGAAATTAAAAACCTGTAAAATGCCCTTATTGAAGCGAGACTCCTTGAAATAGTCGTAACTGCCCGTCCCTGATTATTCTGATATGCCATGTAGGTTGAAATCGTTGCCTTATTGCTTTGCTGGATACTGTTAACATTTTTGCGCTGAAGAAATGCGATATACTGTTCAATGTCCCTTTGGTATGACATAAGCGTATTTTGGGAAAGCTTTTTTTCATCCCTGAGATAATGGATAAATGCTGTAACCAGATTGTCCATTTTTCAATCACCCCTATATTCCACTTAAGTCCGAAGACTTATAATTTTTTATCCTGTGAAACTAAGCTGTCCCAATTCTGCCGGTTTATGTAGCTCTTTGGTAAAATAAGTATCCGCTGCTTGTGAAAATTATACCCTAACTGCAAGATGTTAATCAAACGTGGTTTTAATTTCCGATTTAAGTTACATAACAAGAATGCAGGCCAGATGCGTTGAGCGAATATTAAAAAAACAATCTCATTGGCGACAGTTTAAATGTATTTCCCAAAACCAGCGAAAACCAATATTCAAAAATTAAACCTTTTAAATTCCAAACATAACCTATACCGATAAATTATAATATAACTTTTTCCCATATACTAATTTACCACTTAATTCATTTTTATGCAAACTTAACTTGTTTTATACTCACCGCGAATTATTCTGTCGGCAAGAAAAATACCTATTATTGTTTTTGCATCGGTTATTTCCCCGTTATCAACCATATAAATGCAATCCGATATTGAATATTCGGAGCACGTAATAAACTCGTCTTCATCGGGGCACGCCTCAAATTTGGTCAATCCGGTAGCTACATACATATGCAGCGCTTCATCGGAAAAGCCGGGCGTCGAATGAATTGTCATAACCTTATACAGGTTTTTCGCACGATAGCCTGTTTCCTCCGCCAATTCCCTTTCAGCGCAGACTATCGGTTCTTCACCTTTATCCAGTTTGCCCGCGGGTATTTCCAAAGATATCATATCGCACGGTTTTCGATACTGCTTTACGAGCAGAATGTTTCCGTTATCCAAAATAGGAACAACGACCGCCGCTCCCGGATGCCGCACGACATCCCTTGTCGCTTCCCTGCCGCTGGGGAGCAGCACAGTTACCTTATCAACATTTATAATATTTCCCGTATATTTTCGTTCTTCTTTAATTGTCTTTTCGAAGTAGTCCATTTTCAGTCTCCTTGTTCTTCATCTTTGCAATCTCGCCGGTTGCAAGTTTGTCGCACCTGTTGTTGTATTCATTGTCGGAATGCCCTTTAACTTTAATAAATTCAACAGAATGAATTTTTATTAATTGTTCAAGCTCTTTCCAAAGATCCGGATTTTTTAATTCTTCCTTCTTGCTGCCGCGTGTCCAGCCGTTTCTTTTCCAATTGTCTATCCATCCCTCATTAAAGGAATTAACAAGATAGGCACTGTCGCTGTATAGTTTTACCCTGCAGGGTTCCTTCAGCGCCTTAAGCCCTTCAATCGCCGCCTTTAGTTCCATTCTGTTGTTTGTAGTGTTTTTTTCATATCCTGAAATAATCTTTTCTTTTCCTTTATATATAAGAATGGCGCCCCAGCCGCCGTCACCGGGATTACCGGAACAAGCTCCGTCGGTATATATTTCAACTTCTTTCACTTATCCTAACTCCTTGGCTATTTCTCTTGCTTTTCTCGTGCATTCCTTCATTGAAGTTATTACCGCATCCCTGAAACCTTTGCGTTCAAGCATCGCGACGGCTTCAATCGTAGTACCGCCCGGAGAGCATACCATATCCTTAAGTTCACCGGGGTGTTTGCCTGTTTCCTGGACCATTTTTGCGGAACCGAGCACTGCCTGTGCCGCAAGACGATAACTTAACGCTCTTGGAATTCCCGACTGCACCGCAGCATCGGCCATTGCTTCAATAAAAATATATACGAATGCCGGACTGCTTCCGGTCACGGCAGTTACCTCACTCATAAGCGATTCATCCAGTTCTTCCACTTTTCCGACACATTTGAAAATGCCTTTTACCATTTCACGTTCACCTTCGCTAATGCTTTCGTCAAAAGAAATGACTGTCATTCCCTCTCCTATTAACGCAGGAATATTCGGCATTGTACGCACGATTTTTATGCCGTCGCCGAGGATTTTTTTGTAAAACTTAACTGGCAGCCCAACGGCAACAGTAATAAAGATTGTCGATTCATTATACGAACCCACGCATTCATACAAAACATCCTTCATATAAATTGGTTTCACCGCAGTAACAACAACATCACATTCCTTTACCAACGCGGTTATCGAGGGCATTACACGCACGGGATACAGGCTTGCCAGCTCTTTCGCCGCCATTTCGTTTATATCATATGCATACAATTCAAACATGCCGGCGCCGGCATTTTTCGATAATCCTTTAATGAGAGCGCTTCCAATATTTCCAGTACCAATAAACCCTATTTTTACAGCAGCCATTGTTTATACTCCTTCCATACAGTCAGCAAACAAATATTTTCCGCCGAACAATGCAAACTGTCATTTTTAATCAATCAAACTAATCTGCTCCGTCTGATCGAATTGGATATTCAAATGACGGTATGCAAGACGCGTAGCTTTTCGTCCTCTCGGCGTTTTTTGAATAAAACCCAGTTGAATCAAAAACGGTTCATACACATCCTCTATTGTTTCAGGTTCTTCACCTGTAGAAGCCGCAAGAGTATCAAGGCCAACCGGCCCTCCTGCAAATTTTTGTATAATACAGTATAATAGATTCCTGTCTACCCTGTCCAGGCCTTTTTCATCCACTTCCAGCGCTTCAAGGCCGTATTTCGCTATCTCGATGTCTATAATTCCATTTGAGCGCACCTGCGCAAAATCTCTTATCCTTCTCAGGAGGCGGTTCGCAATTCTGGGCGTTCCCCTTGCCCTTCCGGCAATTTCCTCAGCCGCGTCGTCATCTATTTCTATGTTAAGTATTTTTGCGGAACGCAGTACTATTTTCTTCAATTCCTCATTCGTATAAAGCTCCAGACGGTTGATAATGCCGAACCTGTCGCGCAGCGGAGAAGTTAACAGGCCCGCCCTTGTAGTCGCTCCTATCAATGTAAACCTTGGAAGGTCAAGACGTATCGAACGTGCCCCCGGGCCTTTACCAATAATAATATCGAGGGCAAATTCCTCCATCGCCGGATACAGTATCTCTTCTACCGTCCGGTTAAGCCGGTGGATTTCGTCGATAAAAAAAACATCCATCGGGGAAAGGTTAGTAAGGATTGCGGCAATATCTCCCGGTTTTTCAATCACGGGTCCGGATGTTACCTTTATGCTTACTCCCATTTCCTGGGCTATAATACCTGCAAGTGTCGTTTTCCCAAGACCGGGGGGACCGTACAGCAATACATGGTCAAGCGGTTCTTTTCTCTTCTTCGCTGCTTCTATAAAAACCATGAGGTTTTCCTTAACCTTTTCCTGCCCTACATATTCATCGAAGCGTTTTGGCCGCAGCCCCGCTTCTTCAACATCTTCCCGCCTGAATTCATAGTCTACAATCCTTTCATCCAAAATAAACGCCTCCAAATTCCGTACAGGTATTATTAATAGTATCTTTTCAATTTTCGGCTTATATCGCAAGACTCTTTAGAGCATCGCGAATAATATCTTCAAGGCTCTTATCATCACTGAACACACGTGAGACCGCACTGTTCGCCTCATGACCGGAATACCCGAGCATTATAAGAGCTCCGACAGCTTCCGGAATTTTACCTGCCGGTTTATCAATATCGAAAATTTCGGCTCCTGACAGCGTTTCAATATCGCTGCCTTTTTCTTTCTTTAATTTATCTTTCAGCTCGAATATGATTCTCATCGCTGTTTTTTTCCCAATACCCGGAGCTTTAACAAACGCGTTAACATCGTCGGTCAGCACAGCAAGCCCAAACTGCGAAGGATGCATATTGGAAACAATCGACATTGCAGCTTTCGGTCCCACACCTGAAACCTTTATGAGCTGTTCAAACATTTTCAGTTCCTCCTCGGTAAGAAACCCGAACAAAGACCAGCCGTCTTCCCTCACGTTCAGATGCGTATGTATTTTTGCTTCGGAACCTATATTATCAAGCCGTTCAAGCGTATTTGCCGGAACAACAATACGGTATCCTATGCTGCCTGCTTCGACTACTATATAATCTTGCCCTTTTGCCGCTAAAATTCCTTTAATATACGCAAACATAAAATTCCCCTTTTATAATAAATTTTTGTCAAAAAAATTTCCGATAAAATTAACCCGTCAACATTATTTGGATGTTTAACAGAACATTGGACCAGTCTCCTGTTTGGTTGAAAAACATCTGCGGATCAACCCCAATTTGACAGATTTAAAGAGCATTTCCGCCTATTCCCGAATAACAATGGGCGTGACATATTGCAGCAGCGAGTGCGTCGGCAGCATCATCGGGTTTTGGGATTTTTTCAAGGTTCAATAGAACTTTAACCATCTGCTGTACCTGAACCTTATCCGCCCGTCCATACCCTGTAACACCCTGTTTGACCTGAAGCGGAGTATACTCGTATACGGGTATCCCTGCCCGTGCAGCGCATAAAAGCGCCACACCCCTGCCTTGTCCTACTTTTAAAGCTGTTTTTGAGTTGCTGTTGAAAAACAAATCCTCAACCGACACTGCATCGGGCGTATATTTTTCTATTAACTCAACGAGACCTTTTTCCAATATAAGCAAACGGTTTGCCAGCGGCAGTGAAGCATATGTAGTAATAACGCCGTAATCAATCACTTGAAAACGGTTTCCGCTGTAATTCACAATCCCATACCCCAAAATGGCAAACCCCGGATCAATTCCCATTACAACCACAACAGTATTCTCCTTAATCAATGTTTTCGAGCAAATAACAGCATTTTGCGATGTTATATATTTTGAGTTCCGCTGTACAATATATTGCCGGTACGAATTAAAGCTTGTCACTATATACTGTACAGCTGATTTATATTAAGGTTACATCGCAAAAGCCTTACTTTGAGTTCCGCTGTACAATATATTGCTGGTACGAATTAAAGCTTGTCACTATATACTGTACAGCTGATTTATATTAAGGTTACATCGCAAAAGCCTTAATAAAAAATCAAGTATTGCATAATTATACACTCTAATGTATAATTATTAAAATGAATAATTTACCGCAAACCTGTAATATGCTAATATTCTAACATAGAATGGGGAGATTTTGTATGGCAAATAAGGAAAAAGTTGTACTCGCTTATTCCGGAGGGCTTGACACTTCAATAATCATACCATGGCTGAAGGAAAATTATGATTACGAAGTTATCGCAATGGCGGCGGATGTCGGGCAGGGGGAAGAACTTGAACCGCTTAAGGAAAAAGCTGTAAAAACAGGCGCCTCAAAGATTTATATTGAAGATCTGAAAGAAGAATTCGTCACCGAATATATCTTCCCGACATTGAAGGCAGGCGCGAAATACGAGGGGAAATACCTTCTGGGCACTTCGTTCGCACGGCCGATTATAGCGAAGAGACTGGTCGAAATCGCCAAAAAGGAAGGAGCCGTTGCGGTTGCACATGGGGCAACAGGCAAAGGCAATGACCAGGTGCGTTTTGAACTGACGGTAAAAGCACTTGCCCCCGAGCTAAAAATAATCGCTCCGTGGAGAATATGGGACATACGTTCCCGTGAGGATGCGATAGACTACGCGACGGCGCGCAATATTCCCATTCCTGTTACTAAAAAGGATAATTACAGCCGTGACAGGAACTTATGGCATTTAAGCCATGAGGGCTCCGAGTTGGAAGACCCGGCGAATGAGCCCTACTACGACAGGCTTTTGAAACTTTCGGTCACACCCGAAAACGCTCCCGATAAACCGGTTTATATTGAAATAGAATTCGAAAAAGGCATACCGGTGAAACTGAACGGCTCCGCGAAAAAACCCGTTGAGCTTATAATGGTGCTGAACAAAATCGGCGGAGAAAACGGGATCGGGATTATAGATATTGTTGAGAACAGGCTTGTCGGCATGAAATCAAGGGGTGTTTACGAAACTCCCGGAGGCACAATATTGTATGCCGCCCATCGGGAGCTTGAGCTGCTTTGCATTGACCGTGACACGCTTCATTATAAGGATATACTGTCACACCGCTTTGCGGAGCTTGTTTATTACGGGCAGTGGTTCACCCCTCTGCGCGAAGCCATATCGGCTTTTGTCGATTCCACGCAGAAAACGGTTACGGGCAAAGTCAGGCTTAAGCTTTATAAAGGGAATATTATTCCGGCAGGAAGTGAATCTCCCTATTCGCTGTTCAGCGAAGAACTCTGCACCTTCGGCAGGGATGACGTTTATAACCAGAAAGACGCGGAAGGCTTTATTAACCTTTTCGGCCTGCCGGTTAAAGTACAGGCGATGATGAAGAAAAAAAGCGGGCTTGAATAAATCCGGTTTTTCAAAAAATTCCGAATCGTACGAATATGGAGGAAATGTAATGAAGCTCTGGAGCGGTCGTTTTTTAAAATCTACGGATCCGTTGGTTGATGATTTCAATTCATCCATCCGTTTCGATAGCCGACTTTATAAACATGATATTTTAGGAAGCGCGGCTCATGCGAAAATGCTTGGAAAATGCGGAATTATTTCCGAGGAGGAATCTTCGCTTATTTGTAAAACGCTTCTTGAAATCCTTGCGG
>DATCLI010000165.1:0-1548 GCA_036563955.1 Clostridia bacterium
AAGCATTGCCCGTGTTATTGTTTTTCTGTTTTCAATTCTTTTGTTTAATTTTACATAACCTACTTCTTCAAGATTGCGAAGCTGAACAGAAAGGTTTCCTCCTGACAGGTTAAGGGCCGTTTTTAACTCATTGAACGGGACCTCGCTGTTTTCATTTGCAGCGAGGTATGCCAGTATCAAAAACCTTGCTTTTTCATGTATATGCTTATTGATATCTATATCAATTCCTTTATTATCAGTCAATTTTACCACTCTTTTCTTTTGAACATGATACCCTTATAGAGATATAAATTAAAATCATACCAATACCAAAAGTCAGGATCAAAATAATAAGGGGATTCCATTTTCCCGCGGCGAAAAGTGACAAAAGACCGCTGAAAAGCAACCAATGGAATGATACAGCTATTTCCCTGACATTTAAAATCGGCTGTATATTAAATAAAACCAGTGACGCCATAACTGCCATAAACGGAATAATAAGGCGGGTAAGACCTGATACTGAAAAGTATATTATAAAAACTGCTATCGATATGACAAAGGGATATATCACCGCCCAATACCTGCGGATATGCAATTCATTGAATAATTTCATTATATTTATGTCCCGCTCGCTTTTCCTGACAACCTTCATAATATCAGTAATCTTTTTAGTTGCGACTCCTGCAGTGCATAGACCAATAATTATATATAATACAAGTTTTACGGTACCGGGTATCGCGCTGTAACTGCCGTAATAGTACTCTAACAAAATTACTGCGGCACTTATTAAAATAATCAGTATTCCTGTAATAAGGGCAGTGTTTTTTAAACCCTCGTAAATCGGAATACGTTTCAAAATGCTGTTGTTTTTCTTTACTGCCTCTTTTATAAACTGCAAATCTTTTATCAGTTCTTCGGTATTTTTAAACTCCTCCATAATAACACCTCCAATTCGGTTTATGCCATAAACCTATTTATATTATAAACCGATTGGAGGGTAAATACAATAACAAAATTATTCTAAGGCATTTGCGATGCAACCTTTATAAAAATCCGATGTACAATATATAGTGATAAGCTTTAATACGTACCAGCAATATATTGTACAGCGGAACTCAAAGTATATAACATCGCAAAATGCTTTATTCTGCTTCAAACCTTGCGGTTATTCCGCTTACTTCGTCAGGTTGAATTGTTATAAGCAGCTCGGCCTTTTCCGAAACTATCGGCCTTGTAACCGTAAATTCCGTTGAAATAGTGCATTCCGGCTTTACCGACATCATAATATTGTCCCCGGGATATATTTCTGCAGACGGGACAGTTTCCAGGATAATTTTCCCGGTGATTCTTTCTTTCGAATAGTTTGTAACATAAAGGCAATATACCGCTGTTTCGGCATCGTCTGAAGAAAAAGAACCCGTCTTTTCAAGAGCAATACCGAAATTACCTATTATTTTTTTATACAAATTCACGGCTTTGCCTCCCATAATATGGTTTCATCATAAGCTAAATATACCATATTGGCAGTTCGAATACCAGCGTTTCGGCAATGGAGCCAGGATGGAAGAC
>DATCLI010000166.1:0-11365 GCA_036563955.1 Clostridia bacterium
GCCGCGTCCGGAAAAATAAGATATTCAAAACGCGAATTTCCTTTGACTGTATAGTTCATTCTTTTTAATATTGAGATGTACATGCAACTGTAGTATAGTATAACGAGGAACAAAGACGGGTTCTGCCAGTCTTTTATGGAAGCGGATAACGATGATATACGGGTGGATAAATTGAATACAAATGAAGTTAAGAAAATAATGGTAAAGGATACAATGCTGTATCTTCCTGCCAGAATAATCGAAGGCGCAATCGGACTTATTACAATATCATTGTATACCCGGTTTTTTGCACCTGATGTATATGGTACTTACGGTATTATTACATCTACGGTAAACATTGCTTCCCTTTTGCTTCTCGGCTGGTTGATTCAATCGGTCTTCAGGTATGTAAATGCTTTTGGCGGAAACAAAAAACGGGTTTTGTTTTTTTCCACATCCTTTACACTCTGGATATCAATAAACGGTATTATATTATTGGGCGGGCTTGCCGGTATATTCTTACTTAATCGTAATAATGAAGCCTGGCTTACGCAATTATATATTCTTGTTATTTTTATGTTCATTTCCTACAATACAACACAGATATTAATAAACATACTATCCGCCACAAGAAGAACCAAACTCCTGCTTGGTCTTTCAATCTTTTCGGTTACGGCAAAACTGCTGCTTACAATGTTTTTTGTTTATTACTACAAAACAAACTCAACCACTCCGGCTGCAGCGGTTATAAGCCATATAATCGTAGACGCGGTTTTTATTCTGATTGCCGTACAGCGTACTCATATATACAGATATATTACATTCAGGTTTTTTTCGAAGAAGGTTTTGCGCAAGTTTCTTATATACAGCATGCCGTTGGTTGGAGTAAACATAACAATGAGCGTACTGAATTTGTCGGACAGGTATGTAATCACACCTATTCTCGGAACCGAAAAGATGGGCATATACCATGCTAACTATTCAATATCGTCTTCAGTATTCACTCTTATTCTTGTCGCCGTAATGCGCGGTGTTTATCCCGTTATACTGAAGACCTGGCGGCTGAACAACAAGCTGCAGACCGAACAATATCTCTCCCAGGCCGTAAGATATTATCTTCTCGTTTCAATGCCGGCTTTTACGGGTATTAGCATTCTTGCCGACACAATAGCAAAGCTTTTTCTGGACCCCAAGTTTTATGACCGGGGGTTTGTTATTATATGGGTTGCGGCCGGCATGATGTTTTTCGGACTCGCTGAATACAGCAACAAAGCCTGGGAACTGACGTCAAACACAAAACCTTTGTTTTATAATACGGTAATAAGCGCTGTAATAAATCTCGGAATAAATATTATTTTCGTGCCAATTTACGGCTATAGGACAGCCGCCGTAAGCACAGCGCTTTCATACCTGATATACCTCACTCTTTCTTTGGTGCGAAGCAGAAAAATACTAAAAATAAATTTCAACATGATGAGCCTGGCAAGAATATTTTTTAGCTGTGCCGTTATGGGCGTTTCGGTATTTCTTGCTGTTGATTATGTTTCCTCATCCTATATCGCTCTTCCGTTTATTATTTTAATCGGAATTGCGGTATATTTCATTTGCTTATATGCCAGCAAGGAAATAGACCATGAAGTTAAATATGCCGTTAATTGGCTGAAAGATAGAAAAAACAGAAAGAATAATCAGGAGCTGCCATGAAAGTACTGCATTTAATCGGCGGCGGTGACGTAGGCGGAGCAAAAAGCCATGTCCTGTCGCTCGTACGGCAATTAAGCAATCATATAACCGTTAAGCTTATAAGCCTTCGTCCCGGCCCTTTTACCGAGGATGCCAGGTCGATGGGCATTGATGCTGTTGTTGTTCGATCGGGCAACATTTTTCGTGACATTAAAACGATAATCGGTATTATACGGTCGGAAGGCTATGACATACTGCACACTCACGGAGCAAAAGCCAATATGATAGGCGTATTTGTAAAAAGAAGCACAGGGATCCCCGTTGTGTCCACCGTACACAGCGATTACCGTCTGGATTATCTTCACAGTGTGCTGAAAATGTATACTTTTGGCCTCATTAACACCATCTCGCTCAGATTTATCAATTACTATATCGGAGTATCGAATAACTATAAAGAAATGCTTATACGCCGCGGTTTCCCAGCTCACAGGATATATACCGTATATAACGGCATACCCTTTGACAACGAAATTGACATAATGCCTAAAGCCAACTTTGCAAAAAAGTACGGTATCGAATTGAAAGATGACGATGTAACCGTCGGCATCCTTGCGAGACTTCACCCGGTAAAAGGGCATACAGTTTTTCTCGACGCGGCTGAAAAGGTTCTCAAAAAATTTCCGCGGACAAAATTCCTGGTTGGCGGGCCAGGTGAAGATTTAAAGCCGGCACTTGAAAAAAGAGCCCGGCAGCTTGGTATTTCGGAAAATGTGTTTTTCCTCGGCGCTGTGGCCGAGAATTATTCATTTTTCGAACATATCGATATAAATGTCCTGGCTTCTTACAGCGAAAGTTTCCCTTATGTAATTCTTGAAGGCGCGCGTATGAAAAAAGCAACCGTTTCGAGCAGAGTCGGCGGGCTTGAAGATCTTTTTGTCCAGGGTGAAAACGGCTTTTTATATACTCCCGGCGATAGTGACGCGCTTGCCGCGCATCTTATAACACTTATTGCAGATCCGGATAAACGCAAGGTTATGGGAGAAAAGCTCTATGAAGCCGCCAGGAATGATTTTTCTCTAAAAGCAATGACCGAAACTCAACTGAATATTTATAACTCGATCCTGAAACAAGAGGCTAAAATCAAAAAAGACGGAAAAGAGTATGATATTGCAATACTTGGTTATTACGGTTACAGGAACAGCGGTGATGATGCAATTTTAAAATCTTTTATTGATCATCTTAAAAATGACCACAAGAACTTATCGGTAATCGTCCTTTCTAATAATCCGTCGGAAGCCAGAATATTGTATAATGTCCAGGCTGAATATCGTTTCCATCCGTTCCGCATACCTTCGGTTCTTTCAAAAACACGGCTTTTTGTCGCAGGAGGAGGAACGCTGCTGCAGGACGACACGAGCAGCCGCTCGCTCTGGTATTACCTGTTAATGCTTCATCTCGCGATGAAGAAAGGCGCCCGGCTTGCACTGCTGGCCAATGGTCTCGGGCCTTTGACAAAGAATAAGAACAGAAAGGCTGCCGCGAGGATTCTTGACAGGATGGATGTAATTACGCTGCGTGATCCAAATGCGTTTGAGGAATTGAAGTCCCTTGGGGTCTCGAAACCGGTTACAATGGTAGCCGCGGATCTTGCTATGGCTCTTGCTCCGTGTGATCGGTTCCCAGGTTTGAAGTTTCTTGCAATGGAAGGTGTTCCGACAGATAAAAACCTTGCTGCATTTTGTCTCAGAAAATGGAAAAAGGTTAAGCATTCCGAAAAAATACTGGCCGCCCTTGCTGATAAAATAGCGGATGAGTTCGACCTGGTGCCTTTGTTTATTCCGATGCAGCACCCTGACGATGTCCAGTTTCTAAAAAAAGTCATGTATCATATGACACGTACGGGATATATAATGCAAAATCGCTACACGGTTGATCAAACCTTATCAATCCTTGGAAACGTAAAAATGGTTGTAGGAATGCGCCTTCATTCGCTTATATATGCCGCAAAACTGAGCATTCCCATGGTTGGGCTGGCTTACGAACCCAAAGTTAATTATTTTATGCAGTCGATCAAGCAGCCCTATGTAAACTGGGATCGAAGCTTTTCAATGGAAGATTTGATGGAAAAAATATCATACGTATGGACGAACGCTTCCCGTATAAGCAGTGAACTTGATGCAATAAAACCCGTATTCGAAGAAAAAGTGAAAGAAGCGATGGAACTTACCCTGTCTCTTCTGCCTGAAGAGCAGCATCATCATGCTTAGGCTCCATTACCCTTTCGGCCCGGGAACACCCGTAAGCAAGGAACATAACAACTCCTGCAAGCATCCAGAAATATGAAGATATCAGCGGGATTTCGAGCATGTTTTCAGTAAAATTGTACATTACAATACACGCGAGGCTCGCCGTTATACCTCTTGCCCAGTCCTTATGCTCCGCATCAATAATTTTTGATATAGCACGCGAGCACCACATAACGGTGTTGTACATCAGAACGATTAACGTGATTAACCCAAATATGCCCATCTCCACAGCGGTTTTCAGATAATAATTGTCCATCGAAAAACTTTTATTCAGCTTATGGCTCAGCGCAACTGAGCCTCCGAACTGACCAAGCCCCATTCCCGTCCAAAAATTCTGCCTGAAAAGTTCAAATCCCTTTATTGCTCGTAAAATTCTGCCCCCTTTGCTTGAGCTTTCAATGTACTCAGGTGAAAGCAGATACAAAATCCTGTTCGCGACCGACGGCACGAATATTACCGTAAAAACAAACAGCGCGGCCATTATTAACAAAGTAGGAACGAAAAACTTCCTGTTTTTGAGCCACACAAATACCATCAACGACAGGAAGCAAAAAATCCAGCCGCCTCGTGATAACGTGAATAACAACGCGGCGCCCATACAAAAGAGTACTCCGCCGTAGTATAATTTTCTTATTCTGTCCTTTTCACCAAAGAGCAATCCGACAGTAACGGGAATAAGCAGTGAAAGGTATCCTGCAAGCATATTAGGGGTTGTAAAAATTGAAAAAGCTCTCGTTCGGACGTTTCCTTCCATTTCATCAACCCAGTGCGCAGGTATTTCAACAGCCGCAATATATTGGTAAATTGCGTAAAGGCTTACCAGAAGGCCTGATATGACCAGTATGTTCAAAAGCTTTTTTGCGCCTTCGGCGGTTTTTAGAAGCTGCGTTACGACGAAAAACCAGAACATATACTGAATTACAACCCTCAGCCCCTCGACGCCTATTAGAAAATCGGGAGCGGCAACAAACAAAAATATTACCCCGAGAACCATAAACAGAATAATGGAAATATCAAGAGGGGTCTTGCGGTATGGTTTTTCTTTTACAAATCTCAGCCATTTATACAGCCAGACGACGGCGCACAGCAAAAGAGCCGCCTCATCCCAAAAGCTTGAAAGAATCGGATGAGCAATAACTGTTCTTAGGAAAAAATCCAAAACAGTATATAATGCTACAATAAGCGTTGCTTTTTCATAATCAAGAAACAGAACGGCAACAACAGCAGCAATAAACACAAGTGCCATAACAGGCAGCATGCCTGCCCATGATGCAGCCAGACCCAATATAAGTACTCCTATAAAAAAGAACACCATTTTAATTTTATTCATCTTTTACACCTTTATCCCAATACCAATAAATATAATTTATAAACCAGGCTGTTCTTTACATACAATTTAATTTTTTCTCTGTCCAATGCGAGAAGGACAGCCGCAACAACAGAAAGGCAGAATAGAATTATATCCCTTTTCATGAGCCTGTTTTGAATTATTCTTCCTGATATATAGCCTATTCCGAAAACAGGGAAAACAAAAGGAAAAAGCTTTTCTTGTGACATTCTGGCAATCCCATTTACAGCGGCAAACAAAAGGCTCGATTCTTTCCATCTGCAAAATGCGGATGAAAAGCGTTTCGCTGCTTTATCCATCTTATTAAATAATTTTTTTATCATACGGACAAAAACCGAATGATCTATTGAACTTTCGCGATCTGCCACAGCTTTTATGCATCTGCCCAATACACTCTGCCTGTAAGCGCATACAATTCCCGAAACAGCCTTTGAAAGGATGCTGTTTCTATAAAAAATAATAAATTTTCGATACAGCGCATAAAAAAGGCTTCCTTCCAGAATATGCATTATACTACCCCTATTCCTCAACAGCCGTAATAATTGCGGGAATTTCAACGTATCTTGTTTTCAGAACCAAATCCTTTCCTACGTTAGCATGCAGTTGACCAAGAAAAACCATAGGATCGTCAAGGGAATCCGAAACCCTTACCTTAACATATATATCCTTCAACATCGGATGCTCCTGTACAACAATCCTCCCGTCCGAGGTATACACATCAATTTTTGCAGGTTCGCTTTCAACTTCGATAATCTCGGCGTCAATAAACCCTCCGGCATAATAGAGTTTGTCTCCGATATGCATCGCATTCAGAACATCATCGCTATAACCGGGGCATTTAATTGTAATAAAGTAATCCTTCATGTTCGCCGTGTCTGAAGGTTTGTCCCGATTTATATACCAAATGCCGCCGGCGATAAGAAGAACAACAATTAAAAGAACTGCAAGGTCGATAATATTAATAAGACCGAATAGTTTCCCTTTTTCGTCCAATACTTTCATTGCTTATACATCCTTTCAATGTTTTATCCCTAATTTTCTTAAACCGGTTATTTCCTATTATTCTTGATAAATATATTATAACAACAGAAGGTTTTACGCAAGTAAAACCATCACACCAGGTTGCATAGGCGAGCAGTGAAGCGAAGCGGAACGACCAGCCCCGTTACAAGGTTCTTGCGCGAAGCGCAAGGTTCTTATAACAACGGAAGAAATTGCGCAAGCAATTTCAACACACCAGGTTGCACAGGCGAGCAGTGAAGCGAAGCGGAACGACCAGCCCCGTTACAAGGTTCTTGCGCGGCTCTGCTCATGGAACGAACAGAAGCGATGAAGTCACCCGAAGACGGGGAGGTAGTCATCCGCTGTGAGAAGGTGTCAAAGTCATTCTGCTCATCGGCGGTGCGGCGCGACGTGGTGTCCGATTTCGATCTTGATGTTTATGAGAACGAGTTTGTGGTGTCGCTCGGGCCGGGGCAGTGCGGCAAGAGCACTCTTATCTCGCATTATTCGCTGCGTTCTGCGGCACGGGCTCTGACGGCTGCCCTTAGACGATCCGATGCGTTGAGGATCTTCTTTCGGATGCGTATATTGGTCGGAGTGACCTCGATCAGCTCGTCGTCCGCGATCCATTCCATCGCACGCTCGAGAGATACCGGACGAGGAGGGGTTAGCCTGAGCGCTTCGTCGCTTCCCGACGCGCGCATATTTGAGACGTGCTTTTTCTTGCAGACGTTGACGTCGAGGTCTTGATTGCGGGGATTCTCGCCTACGACCATTCCGGCATAGACCTTCTCGCCGGGACCTATGAAGAGCACTCCTCGCCCCTGTGCGTTGTAAAGACCGTAGGTTACGGCGATACCGGTCTCGGTCGCCACGAGTGCGCCGTTGCGCCTTTCGGCGGGCGCGTCAGTGACCGGCGCGTAACCATCGAATATAGAGGATATGATCCCCTCGCCGCGCGTCTGAGTCATCATCTGTGAGCGAAAGCCCATTAGCGCTTGGGACGATATGGAGAACTCAAGTCTCGTGCGGTCTCCCGGAGCGGCGCCCATTGAGAGCATCGTCGCCTTCCTTTGGCCCATCTGCTCGATTATCGTACCGGCGTACTCCTGAGGTACGTCTATCCATACACGTTCCATCGGCTGCTGAAGTTTTCCGTCCACCTCCTTGAGAATAACGTTTGGCTTTGATATCTGGAACTCGTAACCCTCCCGGCGCATGGTCTCCATGAGAACGCTGAGATGCAGCTCACCTCTTCCGGAGACGCGGAATGCCTCGGTGGTGTCCGTGTCCTCAACCTTCAAGGAGAGGTCGCTTTCCAGCTCCTTGTATAGGCGCTCCCGTAAATGACGGCTGGTGACGTATACGCCCTCCGTTCCTGCGAGAGGGCTGTTGTTGACCGAAAAAACCACGGATAGAGTAGGATCGGATATCTTGGCGAACGGTAGTGGATCGACAACCCCGAGATCGCATATGGTGTCACCGAGATTAACGCCCTCAATGCCCGATAATGCTACGATGTCTCCAGCGGTCGCCTCCTGCACCTTGATCCTGCCAAGGCCGTCGAACTGATGTATCTCGCTCACTCTAACGGTACGCGACACATCTGTATCATGTCGGCAGAGGGTGTAATCCGTCACTGGTAAAAGTCTGCCGCTCCTGATTCTTCCGATGCCGATGCGCCCGACGAAGGTAGACGAGTCAATCGTGGCTATCTGCACCTTGAGCGGTGCATCCGCGTCGCCCTCGGGTGCTGGGATGGTCTCAATTATTGTGTCGAACAGAGGGATGAGATCGTTTTCTGTCTTGTCCGGCTCAAGTCCCGCAGTACCCTCTTTTGCGGATACGAACACGAACGGTGCGTCGAGCTGCTCGTCAGATGCATCAAGCTCCATTAAAAGCTCAAGCACCTCGTCTCTTACCTCGTCGCAGCGCGCCTCCTTGCGGTCTATTTTGTTTACAACAACCACGACCTTCAGTCCCTCGTCGAGCGCGCGTTTGAGAACGAAGCGCGTCTGAGGCATCGCACCTTCGAACGCGTCTACGACGAGCAGCACCCCATCGACCATTTGGAGCACTCTCTCCACCTCACCGCCGAAGTCCGCGTGACCCGGCGTGTCGACGATGTTAAACTTTACACCACGCCAATGTAGTGCTGTATTCTTGGCGAGTATTGTGATGCCGCGTTCTCTTTCTATGTCGCCGGAGTCCATTACGCGCTCCCGCACCACCTGATTGTCGCGGAATGCGCCGCTTTGACGCAGCATGGCATCGATCAAGGTGGTCTTACCATGATCGACATGTGCAATTATTGCAAAATTCCTGAGGTCCTCTCGCTTCAAAACAATCAATCCCCTGAGCTTCTGATTTTAGGCACAAACGCCATAATAACGCAATGAAATGTTTTTGTCAACGAAAATGCCATAATCTGCTATTTATTTGTGTTTCATTTAAATGGCGGAAGAGCGCTTCTCTTATCACGTCCGTTTCCCCGCCGAAATAGAAATGGTCCGATTTTTTAAGGTTTGTTATCTCTGCGTGCGGCAATAAATTTTTGACGGACTTTTCCGAAAGATGGGAGACCAATTCGTCTTTTTCAGAGTTGATAATACAAAGAGGAACCCTTCAGGTTTTCGGGATTCAGACAGAAGAGCTCCGGAAGAACGAACCTGCCATCCTTTCTTATGAGCACGCCGTCGAAATATATCTCGCCGCCGTATTCGGGGGTCTGGTGTATACCATATCCCAATGGATGGCTGACTTGTTTCCGTTTGGAGCTTCATCGCAGCAGCTGCCTGGGGTGAAGTGAATGGAGCCGCTGATTTTCTCATCAAACAGAGTGTCGAACATACGGACAACACGGCCCGCTGTGTTTTCAGTATTATCGGCATAGGCTATCAAAAACATTCGCCAGTTCTTTTGTAAGCTCTCGCCTTTCGTAGCGTGAGATTAACTCGACATTCGGGGAAATGGGTTTTTTACCTGCCAGCCAGCTTTCATAAAGAGTTTGTATATGCCGTGCCGTCGTTTCAACATCATCACAATCGGCAACAAATCCTGTCCCTGTTTCCGTTATAAGAGCGGCAGCAGCGCCGTTCGCCGGAATCGTCGCCAAAATAGGCTTACCTGTATTTATGTATTCCATCAATTTTCCCGTATAAATAGCCTCGGTGCCTTTTCCAAGAAGAAGAAGCAGCGCATCAGACGCCATCAGCTTTTTTATGCTTTCTCTGTGGGACATATACGGCAGAATTTCCATTACTTCAAAGACATTATGCGCCTTTGCCATCTGAATAAGATTACCTTCCTTGAACCTTCCGATAAAACGAATTTTTATTTTTTCAGGATCTGCCTTTTTTTCATCCAAAAGCCCTGATAAAGCTTTAAATACTGTTTCCGGGCTTGTATTGCCATATATCAGTCCTGTATACGTAAGTGTGAATTTGTCGTTTTGTTCTCCTGCGGTAAATCCCTCAAAATCTTCCTTGTCAAATCCGTTTGGTATAACATGAAATTTATATGCAAGATCAGGGTTATCCCGTACGGAATTATCACGCATAAAGGGTGTGTTTATAACAACGGAGTCCGCCATTTCAAAAACACTTCGCTCCATACGTTTTTCCTTTTTGATTCTTAGAGGGTTATAATTATATGCCTTAACAAAGGCATTATTGGTCCATTCATCCCTGAAGTCGGCAACCCAGGGTATTTCAGGGTACTTTTTTTTGATTTCAAATGCAAGCAAATGTGTGGAAAAAGGCTGCGAAGTTGAGTACATAAGTTCTATTTTTTCATCTTTAACAATTTGTATCGCTTTCTTTATTGAAAAATGCTCCCACAGCCGTTCTCCGTCCGGAATGAGAACTCTGCGGCGCAAAAACCTTCCTGCAAGATTCAGCGGGAAAAACCACTCCGACAGATCCCATGCTTTAGTGCGGTATATAACCGTATCGGCAGGTATATCCAGATACAGCGTGTCATCCGTAAGCTTCACTTTTTGTGCTTGCCTTGTAAATACAATACAATTGTATCCAAACTCAGGAAGATATTTTACAAACTTAACTGTGCGCTGCACTCCCGAACCCCCGATGGGCGGAAATTGGTGTGCAATCATTAGAACTTTTCTCATAAAACTCTGCCTTAATTTTTAGTATAAATATCCCGCCAGCGGGAAATAGCCTGTTTTATCAAACAGCTTTGCTTTTTGACATACTCTCAATCATAATGCGTTATTAATTTTAATGCAACAGAAAAAATCGTTTATACAACGGAAGAAAAAGAAACATGAATGTGTATTAATCCAACATGGATAAAATAAAAGGACAGGGAATATTTCCCCGTCCATCGGATCATTTGATTAAGGCAAATTTACTGGCTCCATGTTGTGCAGTTTTTTAAGTATAAATGGTATGGTAACCCCAAGAATACTGATAAGAGCATATGTTTTTGCCTTTTCGGGCGTGTATTGGTTATATAGATTATAAAGCACAATAATTGTAAAGGCATAAAAAGCAAGCGTAAACAACCAGCCTATAACCGGAATCATTCCAAGAATCCAGCATGCTATGGACGCTATAGGAAATACCATTTCCAGTTTTGGTACTTCAAATGTGCTAATCTTTACCGTTTTCACCATCATGCCTAATACATAGAATTGCGCAATCGGTATCCAAGCCAGCCAGGGCATTTCGAGACCTCTTTTTTGCGCCAGTTTGTACAGAGTAAAAGAAAAGAAAATGTAAAACGCAATTCCGACAATTGCAAAAATGAATGTAAAAATAGCCGTCAAAATTGCAAACGCACCAAAAACACCAAAATCATTATAACCCGACATACCATTAACCCTCCCATAAGAAATATAAAATTAGAACTTTGCTTTTCCATTACAGTTTATATCATTTCATGAGATAATTCAATTGCTTTTTAGAAAAAAACATTATTCGGGAGTTTGACAGTTGAATAAACAACTGAAATCTTGGGAGCCTTGAAAACAGGGCTTTTTTATTGCTTTTTTGTCAATTTTTTATGTTTTTCTATTGAGTACTAA
>DATCLI010000167.1:0-5204 GCA_036563955.1 Clostridia bacterium
AAAAAATATACGCCTATTTGCGTAAATTGAACACCTTTATCTCATCTGTTACTATTAATCAACTGTTAAACTGGCGTCATTTTTCCGTGTGCAGCTTTCTGTATTGATAAGGGGTAACTTTTGATATTTTTTTGAAAACCCGGTAGAAGTGCTGTACATTGTTGAATCCGCATTCATAGTAAACGCTTATTATGTCCTTGTCCGTATCTTTCAATAGTTTCTGGGCTTCTATAACCCTGCGGTATTGAACGTATTCCATTACCGTCAATCCCGTTTTTTGTTTGAACAGGTGGCATAAATAGTACTTGTTTGTAAACAGGCTGGCGCTTAACTGTGCGAGGTTGATTGGTTTCATAAATTTATCGTCAATGTGCCTTACAACATTCTGAACAAGAATATCGTTTTTAGTCAATGATTCCGATGGTTCCGATTGCAGCAGTTCCCGCATCCTGATAAGGAGCAGTGCAAGGTTCGATAAAACCCGGGCTTTTGAAATTTCATCGTAAGGTTCATGCCCGTATCCCGCTGCCCTGTGAATTGCCTCGAATAATGCGAGAATCTCCGTTCTGTCCTTAAGGTTCGGATGTGTTTTCTTATATGTTACCGATGCGAGTTGATCGAGGATTCCGTCAATGTTTATCGATTTAAGCACGGGAAGGATATAATCCTTTTTAAAATGGATTACGTAGCGGACATAATTCGGGTTTGTGTTATACATGATATAATGGATGTCATACTCATTAATGAAAAACAGATCCCAGTTTCCGATTTTATACTCATAATCCTTGATGAAAATCTGGAGATCGGCATTGATATACAGCACGATTTCAAACGCATCATGATAATGATGAATCGATGTTGCCTGATCAATTTTTGTTTCGCTGTAACTTATCCTGAAATCCGGCAAACGGGTATACTCGAGTTTTTTTTCCATTATTGCTCCCCGATATACAAATGGTATGGAATGAACCTATTTTAGCATATCGCGCAATATATGTTAATATTTTTATTTTTCAGCAATCTCCTTTAAGACTTTTCGGATGTCCGTGAGGTAAAATAATGATGAGACAGCATGTCCTGAAGACTTAAGATATCCAAAACGGAGTGTGACCGTAAATGGGATGCAAGGTTGTTTTGATTGGCGGCGGCAGTTATAACTGGACACCCACCCTTGCGGGGGATTTGTTCTCAAGGGAAAGCCTTCGCGGAAGCGAACTCGTATTGGTGGATATAAACCGTGATGCTGCCGGGATAATGAAAAAATACTGCGAGATGATGACGCAGGCTCTCGGAACCGATTGGAAGGTAAGCGTGGAAGAACTCGATGAGGCTCTTGAAGGTGCGGCGGTTGTATGCATATCGATATCTACCGGGGGCCTTAAAGCTATGGATTTGGATTACCATATCCCTGAGAAATACGGGGTTTATCATACCGTCGGTGACAGCGTCGGGCCGGGCGGCATTGCAAGAACTTTAAGGAATGTGCCCGTTTTTCTGGGCATAGCAAGGAAAATGGAAAGGATTTGTCCCGACGCGTGGCTCGTTCATGTGACAAACCCGCTGTCGCAGCTGACGCGCGCGGTATGCATGGAAACATCGATAAAATGCGTCGGGCTCTGTCACAACTATGTCGGCACGATATCAATGCTCGCGGATTATTTCGGAGTCGATGCCAATGAAGTTAATGCTTTGAGCGTCGGCGTAAATCATTTTACGTGGCTTAAAAACATTACCGTTAATGGCAGGCCGGCAGATAACGAATTATCGTTAAAAAGGTATGTGGAGTATTTTAAGAACAGGCGCGAAACATTGAAAACGAATACGACCGATGATGTTATCCAGCAGGAGCTCGTCGGTGAAAACATGGATTACTATTTCAACTTTTTCTTATTTGAACGGTTCGGATATTTTCCGGTCGGAACATCAAACCATGTTGCCGAAAACCTGCCCTATTACTGCAATAACAAGGAAGTAATGAAAAAATACCATATCCGGCGAAAGGGAGTTTTGCCGCGCAGGCAGATCCTGTCGGATAAAAAGGCGGACGAAATACATGGCATAGTATCCGGTAAAAGGCCTCTTCCCGAAATAGAGCCGTCAAATGAAGCATTTTCTCTTATAGTTGAATCACTCTATACAGGGAAATCGTCACGCTGCATAGCTGCGATGCCGAATAAGGGACAGATTACGAATTTACCAGGGGATGTTATTGTAGAAACATGGGTCCATGTTAACGGAAGCGGGATTTTCCCCGTAATGAGCGGAGAAATCCCCGTGTATTTAACCGGGTACATGCAGACCGTGATTGATGAACAGGAAGCTGCCGTAAAAGCGGCAATCACAGGAGATCGAAACCTTGTCGTCCGCGCGATGCATATATCCCCGCAGATGCTGGATAAGGAAGCTTCTGAACAATTGACCGATGAACTGCTTAATGCTCACCGGGAATACCTGCCCCAGTTTTTCCCAAAAACTTAGACCGCGGTTATGTCCGGAATGGGAGGAAAAGTAAAATGACGAGCACTGAAAGAGTGGTCAGGCTTCTTAACAGGGAACCTGTCGACCGCGTTCCGATTTTTGATTTACTGCGGAATGATGCGGCAATCGAATATTATTCCGGCGGCAGGCTGACTTTTGAAAATGCCGAGGAACTGGTTTACAGGGCGGTAAGCAGAATAATTGACGCAACGAGGGCTTCTGTTAAATATCCTGTACCCGAAAGTGAAACCGTTTTGTTTGACGGCCGCAAAGTAATACAACGCCGCTGGACCACGTGGAATGAGCCGAGACGTTTTGCGGACGCCGATGAATATGAGAGTTTTCTCAGAAAGGAACACATTGAAAAGGACACCGATTTTTCTAATTTAAAGGATGATGTTCTGAAAATCATCGGTAGATTCACTTCTCTGAGCGAAAAAATCGGCGATACGTATCTTTTCTGGAGTGTCGGGGGAGTAGGCCTCGGGTATCTTCATTCTGAAATAGGTCTCGATCAGTTTTCATATTTTCTCCATGACTGCCCCGAGGTAATTTCGGAGGCGCTGGAGGCAAAAACTGAAGCCGTTATAAGAAGAATTCTGCTTTTGAAGGAACTTTCGAAGGGTTCTGATGCTCAGCCCCGGGGAATATTCATGGCGGAAGATATCGCTTTTAAAGGAACAACAATGTTTTCGCCCGCTTATCTTAGAAAAGAGTTTTTCCCGAGGCTGAAAAGAATAACCGATGCGTGCCATGAGGCCGGATGGAAGTTTATGTTTCACTCCGACGGCAACCTTATGGAAATACTCGATGATTTTGCGGAGGCGGGCGTAGATGTTTTAAATCCGATTGAAACCGCGGCGGGCATGGATATCAGGCAGATACACAAAAGGTACCCGGACTTGATAATGGCCGGCGGTATAGATACATCAAACCTTCTGCCGTTCGGGAAACCTTCTGATATTAGAGATGCGGTTGTCAAAGCGATTGAGGATTCGGAGGGAAGGATTATGCTCGGTTCATCTTCCGAGATACATGCCGGGGTTCCGTTGGAGAATGTAATCGCTTTGTATGATACTGTCCTGAACTATAAACTGTAAATAAATTATTTTTGTTTTAATTAGAATACGGGGTGATATATTGAACAGCAGGGACAGATTAATGAATACATTGTTATTCAAACCTGTGGATCGGATTCCGCTTGTTGAATGGAATATTCGTGAGGCAACAATGCGCGAATGGGTTAAGCAGGGATATCCGGAGAATGCTAACCAGAAATCGTTTTTCGATCTTGATCCGTTCTATCTCAGTGTTCCGATATTATTGGGCATGTATCCGGAGTTCGAGGAAAAAACCATTGAGGAAAATGACAGGTACAGGATTTGGCAGGATAAAACAGGGGCCGTGAGAAAAGATTTTTCACAAATTGAAAATCCGGGATTCGTTACACGCTCATGGCTGAAATTTCCGGTAGAAAACCGCGAAGATTTTATTAAAATGAAAAAGAGGTATAACAGCAGCGAACAGTGCCGGTACGTTGAAAACTGGTCTTTAACGGCGGAAATTCTTGCAAATGCTCCTGTGGCTGTACATCTTTCCGTACCATTTCTGTTCTGGACCGCACGGGACTGGATGGGCTTTGAAAACCTCTGCCTTGCCTTTTATGATATGCCCGAACTGATCGAGGAAATGTTCGGCTTCCTTACCGATTTTTGCATTGAAACTTTGAAGAGGGGAATAAAGGAACTTAAGATTGATATTGTCGAACTGAAAGAGGATATGGCATATAAAAACGCGCCGATGATATCTCCCGAAATGTTCAGAAAATTCATGATGCCGCATTACGAAAGGTTTATACGCTTTTTAAAGGAAAACGGCGTACGGTTTGTCTATGTGGACTGCGACGGATATCCAGGAGGCTTAATCCCGTGCTGGATTGAATGCGGAGTCGATGGAATGTCACCTTGTGAAATTGCGGCAGGAAATGATATGCTGAAACTCAGAGAGGAATATCCTGGCTTTGCACTTATGGGCGGTATCGATAAACGGGTACTCGCAAAGGATAAAAGGGCCGTTTACGATGAAGTTATGTCGAAGGTGCCGGCGCTTATTGAAAAGGGAGGTTATGTGCCCCATGTCGATCATGCGGTTCCGTTTGATGTTCCGCTGAAAAATTTTATGTATTATAGAGAGCTTTTAAGAAAGGTTGCTCACGGCGAACCAGTTTCCGAACCCATTGAGGATATGTGATAAAAACGGATATGGACCGGATTGGAGGATAGTATGAAGTACGGCGTATCTTATTATCCTGAACAGAAAAAGAAAGAAGAAATAAAGCGTGATATCGAATTGATGATCGAATCAGGAATCAATACGGTCAGAATGGGTGAGTTTGCATGGTGCAGGTTTGAGCCTGAAGAAGGGGTTTTCTGCTTCGACTGGCTTGATGATGTTGTGGAGGAGCTTGGAATGGCTGGCATCGACAGCATAATATGCACGCCGACCGCCTGCCCGCCGGCATGGCTGGTTGAAAAACACCCGGATATCCTGTATGTCGATAACCGGAATGTGATACGCCCATTCGGCGGAAGGCGCGACTGCTGCTATAATAATCCGGTTTACCGCAAGTACTCGCGCATTATTGCCGAAGTGATAGGAAAGCATTACGGAAATAACCCTTATGTTTACGCGTTCCAGATTGATAATGAACTGGCGCAGGAAGGAAC
>DATCLI010000168.1:0-3893 GCA_036563955.1 Clostridia bacterium
GTATCAAATATGTATAATAGGATTGTAATTTTTTTGGCCAACCTGAGGGTTGAAAATTCGAATTGGACAAACCCCGCCGGATTAAAAATCAGAGCGCCGGCGAAAAAGGATGATATTGTCCAAATTAACAGGGAAGAGGGAAATAATGGCTGTAAGAAGAATTTATGTTGAGAAAAAACCCGGTTTTGATATTCAGGCTAAAAGACTGCTTAGGGAATTCAGGGAAAACCTGGGTATAAGCGGAATTGATAAAGTTCGCGTTATAAACCGTTACGATGTTGAGGGTATTTCTGAAAAGGATTATGAGAAGGCAAAAACATCAATTTTTTCCGAGCCCCCGGTTGATTATGTTTATGAAGAGGATTTGCCGTATTCGGAAAATGATCGCCTGTTTGCGGTGGAACTGCTTCCGGGACAGTATGATCAGCGTGCGGACAGCTGTTCACAGTGCATTCAGCTTTTATCAGGGGGCGAGCGTCCCGAGGTTCGATCAGCGGTTGTTATAGTGATAGAAGGGACCGTCAGCGACAGTGAATTTAAAAAAATAAAGAATTTTTATATAAATCCTGTAGAGAGCCGTGAAGCGGAGATTGCAAAGCCGGAAACACTGCGTGTCGAATACCCGCATCCCGATGATGTCAGGACTGTCCGCGGTTTTATTTCAATGGATGATGAAGACCTGAAAAAGGTTTTGCAGGACTTCGGTTTTGCAATGTCTATAGACGATCTCAAGTTTTGCAGGGAATATTTTATAAATAAAGAAAAAAGAGATCCTACCGTTACCGAACTCAGGGTTCTCGATACTTACTGGTCAGATCACTGCAGGCATACGACTTTTATGACCAAAATAGCAAATGTCGAATTTGAGAAAGGCCCGGTATCTGAAACAATACGGGACGTATATCACCTGTACATTGATACGAGAAAAAAGATATATGATGCATCTAAAAAAGATATCACGCTCATGGATATTGCGACGCTCGCGATGAAAGAGCTGAAACGTCAGGGTTATCTTTCCGATCTTGAAGAATCGGACGAAGTAAACGCATGCAGTATTGCCATTGATGTCGAAATAGACGGCAATGTTGAACAATGGCTTGTAATGTTTAAAAACGAAACGCATAACCATCCGACAGAAATAGAGCCCTTCGGCGGTGCGGCGACATGCCTTGGCGGAGCGATACGCGACCCGCTTTCGGGACGCGCGTATGTTTATCAGGCAATGCGCGTTACAGGCAGTGCGGATCCGCGTACGCCGATATCAGAAACACTGCCGGGCAAGCTTCCGCAGCGTGTTATTACAACAAAAGACGCACAGGGTTACAGTTCGTATGGAAACCAGATCGGGCTTGCGACCGGCCAGGTCCAGGAAATATATCATCCCGACTATGTGGCTAAGAGAATGGAATTGGGTGCTGTTATCGGCGCGGCGCCGAGAAAAAATGTAATAAGAGAAAAACCCGTTCCGGGTGATGTTATTATTCTGCTGGGCGGCAGAACCGGACGCGACGGCTGCGGCGGCGCTACGGGATCTTCCAAGGAGCATGATGAAAAATCGCTTGAAACCTGTGGGGCAGAAGTGCAAAAGGGTAATCCGCCCATTGAGAGAAAAATACAGCGTTTGTTCAGGAAACCGGAGGTCAGCCGGTTGATAAAGAAATGCAATGATTTCGGAGCAGGCGGCGTTTCGGTAGCGATCGGGGAACTGGCAGACAGCCTGGAAATAAATCTTGATGCCGTTCCTAAAAAATACCAGGGGCTTGACGGTACCGAGCTTGCAATTTCGGAATCACAGGAAAGGATGGCTGTTCTTGTTTCAAAAGAGGACGCCGGGAGGTTTATTGAATTATCACGCGAAGAAAATCTTGAAGCAACGGTTGTTGCGGTTGTAACGGATACAAACCGGATTATTATGAAATGGCGCGGCAGGGAAATAGTTAATATTGAGCGTGCTTTCCTGAACACAAACGGAGTACGGCAAATAACGCGCGTAAAGGTAAAAGAACCTGTCCGATCCGATAATTCGCGTAAGGGAAACGCGGACATAAGGGCTGCCTGGATAAATAATCTTAAGCAGTTGAACGTATGCAGCCAGAAAGGACTTGTTGAAATGTTCGACAGCACGGTAGGCGGAGATACTGTTCTTATGCCTTTGGGCGGACGTTACCAGCTTACCCCGGCAGAAGGGATGGCGGCAAAAATACCTGTTGAAAAAGGGAAAACCACAACGGGAACGTTAATGACTTTCGGTTTTAACCCATATATTTCAAAGGAAAGCCCTTTCCATGGAGCCGTTTATGCGGTAGTTGAATCTATAGCAAAAATTGTCGCGATGGGCGGGGACTATAAAAAGATACGGCTGTCGCTCCAGGAATATTTTGAGAAGCTCGGGAAAGACCCGGAAAAGTGGGGCAAACCTTTTTCCGCACTGCTTGGGGCGTTTCATGCGCAGATGAACCTGAAGGTACCGGCTATCGGGGGAAAAGACAGTATGTCCGGAACATTTAAGGATGTAAATGTTCCGCCGACGCTTGTATCTTTTGCCGTATGCACCGCTAATGTGAAAAAGGTATTGTCGCCGGAATTTAAAAAAGCCGGCAGCTTTGTCGTTCTTGTAAAGGTATTGAAAGATCATATAAACATTCCGGTATTTGAGCAGATGAAAAAAACATATGAGAGAATTCATGATTTGATTGACGGCGGTGAAGTTCTTTCCGCTTGCACGGTAAAAGCCGGTGGTATATCCGAAACGGTGACGAAGATGGCGTTCGGAAACGGAATAGGATTAAAAGCATCGTCAGAAGCGGGAAAAATAGACTGGTTTTCGGCTGATTACGGCAGTATTGTGCTTGAGATGGAAAAAGATCCGGCAGAAATGCTTGGAGATTTGGAATATGAGATTCTTGGCATAACCACACGCGATCCTGTTATTGATGTTGAAGGCGCCGTTATGCCGCTGGACGAATTAAGAAGCGAATGGGAAAAGCCCCTCGAGAGCGTTTTCCCAACTCAGGCCGAAGTTGAGAAAAAAGAGCCGATGAAGGTATATTATAACAGAATTATACCGATCCGGCACAGTGAGATTTTTGCGAAGCCGCGTGTATTTATACCGATTTTCCCGGGGACAAACTGCGAATATGATTCGGCGAGGGCTTTTGAAAAAGCCGGAGCGCATGTGGAAACCTTCGTAATGAGAAATCTTACGCCTTCGGATATAGAAGAATCGGTTCAGGCTATGAAATCAATAATTGATAAAAGCCAGATGATAATGATCCCCGGAGGCTTCAGCGCGGGAGACGAACCTGAAGGTTCAGGCAAGTTTATAGCAACTGTTTTTCGCAACCGATACCTCGCTGATGCGCTGATGCGGCTCATTAAAGAGCGTGACGGACTAGTCCTTGGGATATGCAACGGTTTTCAGGCCCTGATAAAGCTGGGATTGCTTCCTTACGGCGAAATACGCGAACTTGATGGAAACAGCGTTACACTTACGTTTAATACTATCGGGCGGCATGTGTCCTGCATGGTACGGACAAAGGTAGTGTCTTCGTTATCTCCATGGCTCGCAAAGACAATACCGGGTGAAGTTCATACGATAGCTGTTTCACACGGTGAGGGAAGATTTTTCGCGGATGATGATACAATAGCCGAACTGGCAAAAAACGGCCAGATTGCTACGCAGTATGTGGATATGGACGGAAATCCAACATACGACATAAGCTTTAACCCGAATGGTTCGGCTCATGCAGTTGAAGGAATTACGAGCCGTGATGGAAGGATTTTTGGTAAAATGGGGCACAGCGAACGTTATACCGATTATACGATGAAAAATGTACCCGGAGAGAAGGATCAGAGGATTTTTGAAGCGGGAGTGGAATATTTTAAGTAAGATA
>DATCLI010000169.1:0-4724 GCA_036563955.1 Clostridia bacterium
CGTTTTGTCCACAAGATGTCAATACAACTTAACTTCATGTCATGTATTGACAAAATTCTACACAGCTTGTTTAAAATTGTCGTTATTCAAACTTCATACTGATATCCAATGCCTTTACCGAATGCGTCAGCGCTCCGACAGAAATAATATCCACGCCTGCTGCGGCAATTTTCTGAATATTATCGAGGGTTATATTCCCCGAAGCTTCGGTTATGGCTCTGTGGTTTATCATTTTAACAGCCTGTTCCATAATTTCGGGCTGCATGTTATCGAGCATAATAATATCGGCTCCGCTTTCGAGCGCTTCTCGTACCTGGTCGAGGGTTTCAGTTTCAACCTCTATTTTAGCGGTATGGGTAATATGTTCCCTTGCAGCCTCTACCGCTTTTTTTATTCCGCCTGCGGCCTTAATATGATTATCCTTTATTAACACGGCGTCGGAAAGCGAAAGCCTGTGGTTGTATCCTCCGCCTTTCCTGACCGCATATTTCTCAAGCGCCCTGAGTCCCGGTGTGGTTTTGCGCGTATCCGTAACTTTGGCATTGTATCCGATTATCTTTTCAACATACAACCGTGTAATTGTCGCAATTCCGCTGAGCCTTTGCAGTAAATTCAAAGCGGTCCTTTCCGCCTTCAGAAGCGCTCTGCTTTTGCCTTCAATTTCAAGTATCCGGGTTCCAGCTTCAACAAAATCCCCGTCATTAACAAGAGTGCTTATTTTTACATCCGGATCAAGCATTTTAAACGCTTCGATGCAAACATCAATTCCCGCTATTACTCCTTCCTGCTTTGTGATCATATACGCTTTTGAGTATGCGTCCCCGGGGACAATATAATCGGTAGTTATATCGCCGAAAGGCATATCTTCCTTATATGCTTGTTCCAATACGTCTCTGATTATCCATTTTTCCATTAAATCCTTCCCCCTTAAATCAGGGTTTTTACAAACTATCTGTTTTATCTAGATAACAGTGTTTATCTTCCAGTTAACATCGTCAGTATACGGATAATCCGTCCTAAAATGCGCTCCCCGGCTTTCTTTGCGGAACAGCGCCGATTTTATTACGAGTTCGGACAAAGAAAGCATATTGGCTAATTCCCACTGTTCAATTGAAACAAGCAGTCTTCCTTTAATTTGCGTTTTCATTTCAATAACCTGTTCCAGCGCATGGCTTAATTTTTCTTCACTGCGTATTATACCTACATTGTCGTTCATAATTTTTTTAAGGCGTTTTTTCATCTCTTCCGTGTTTATAACAGGCCCGGTTTCGGAAACTGCCGGATCCGAACGCAGACTCTTTACGACAGACCGTTCTTTCCTGTTCAAAATAATCCGGCTTGCCTCCATTCCGATTCTTTTACCAAAAACAAGGCCTTCAAGAAGCGAATTGCTGGCAAGACGGTTAGCGCCGTGAATACCATTGCAGGCAGCCTCGCCGCAGGCGTAAAAGCCTTCTATCCGCGTTCTGCCGTATTCATCAGTTTTTATGCCTCCCATGCAGTAGTGCTCCGCGGGAGCGACAGGTATCCTGTCCTTCGTTATATCTATCCCGTAATTCATGCATGTTGAATATATAGTTGGGAAACGGTTTCTGACAAACTCCGCGTCTTTATGCGTAATATCAAGAAAGACATGCGTCTCTCCTGTTTTCTGTATATGTTCAAAAATCGCCCGAGAAACAACGTCTCGCGGAGCAAGTTCGGCCATCGTGTGATAATCCTGCATAAACCGTTTGCCTGAGCCGTCAAGCAAATACGCCCCCTCGCCTCTTACTGCTTCGGATATAAGGAAAGACTTGTTTTCCGGATGATACAGCACGGTTGGGTGAAATTGGATAAACTCAAGATCCATAAGCTCGCACCCTGCGCGGTGAGCGATTACGGCTCCGTCGCCCGTGGCAACCGGAGGATTTGTCGTATATTTATATAACTGCCCATAACCGCCTGATGCGCATATAACAATATCGGAAGCAAAAAATTTGTATTCGCCGGAGTCTTCATTGAAAGCAAGCAGACCGTAGCATTTCTTATCTTCGGTAATAATATCGATTGCAAACGTTCTTTCGAAAATGGTAACGTTTTTGCACTTTAATACTGCATGTATTAAAGTGTCGCACACTTCCTTACCCGTGGCATCGCCGACGTGGATAATGCGGTTTTTGCTGTGTGCCGCCTCACGTGAAAGCGCAAGCCGATGGTCTTCGCCCAAATCAAATTTAACCCCATAGCTTTGCAAAATTTCAATATTTTCAGCCGCTTCATTAACAAGAACCCACACCGTATCTTCGCTGCATAAACCGGCTCCTGCATATACGGTATCTTTAAAATGCAGTGCCGGCGAGTCTTCCTTATCAAGAGAAACCGCTATTCCGCCCTGAGCAAGTACGGAATTGCTGATATCAAGGGTTTCCTTTGTAATAATTGCTACTTTTATCCTGTTGTCCATCTGAAGGGCTGTATATACGCCGGCTATTCCGCTTCCTATTATAATAACATCATAATTTTCATGGGCAATTTCATCCGTATTAAAGGGAATTAAATACCTATCCACATTGATGTCCTTCCTTCGGTATTAGCATTTTGCAAGGTAACATCGCAAATGCCTTAGTATCTTTTGGACAATGTTCAAAAGATGTCTTTTCTTTTATTCATAATTGTAATACGGAATATTTTTTTTGTAAAGAACAGCAAACACCTGCGACGGCTAAAAGTGCCAAAATATACACACCCCTCACCCGCAGGTTTATTTTAAAACAGTTTATATTTTAATTGGCCGTATTTTGACGGCGGGAAAAAATTTATTGTAAGCTTCCAGGTCACACAGTTCGGTTCCTTTTTTTACTATTGATGCCGTCGCGCTTGCGATTCCCGACCTCAATAACCCGTCAAGTCCGTATCCATGGTCTATGCCGTATACTATTCCTGCCACCATTGAATCTCCTGCGCCTACGGTACCTTTCACATTAACTTTTAACCCTTCCGCCCTGTATGCGGAATTATCATCCACAATTATGGCTCCTTCCGGGCCCATCGAAACACATACAATTTTAATCCCTTTTTCTATAAACTCCCGCCTTGCTGCTCTTACTATTTCCTCGTCGGGACCGAGAGTTTCGCCTATATACAGCTCAAGCTCGTATTTGTTTGGTTTGATTATATGGGGCAATGCCCTTACTCCATTCGCAAAAAACTCTCCTTCGGCGTCAAGTATAATTTTTAACCCGGGTTTTTTAACTGAATTAATCAATTTCGCATATATATCTTTATTTACTCCCTGCGGAACCGAACCTGCCAAAAGAAGTACGTCAAAGCTATCCGAAAGCTCCGCGATTTTTAATAAAAATTTATCTTCAAAATCTTCAGGAACTTTATGACCGCGCTCGTTAATTTCAGTCACTTCGTTTTTTTGAAGATCAAATACTTTTAAGTTCGTTCTGAGCTCACCTGGAATAGTAAAAAAATCGTATTTTATATTTTTACTGTCAAGGAAGCCTTCCAATACGTTTTTGTTTAATGAATAGTTTATCCCCGTGCAGAAAGTATTACCACCAAGATTATTAAACGCGATTGAAGAATTTATTCCTTTTCCGGCAGGCTGCTGAAATGAAGAAATAACCCGGTTAATCCCGCCGACTGAGAATCCTTTTACTGTTACCGTCTTGTCAATACATGGATTTAATGTAACCGTACCAAAAATCATTCTTCCATTCCCCATAATGCCCTGCAGTATATATTCTGCAAACTTCTCAGCATTACTCTTCTATAACGCCGGAAATAATCTTTTTTAGTGTAATTAGGATTTATTCCGCTTCTGAAACGGGTATAACCTCAAATAACTTTGCGCGATGTCAATATTTTCTCTAAAGAATCTTCTGAGGTCGAACCATCTTTTCAAAAGGACGGATTCTTGTGAAACTCACCAACGTATAGGCATTTGTCATCCACTTGCATAGTACAGTGCCTAGAAAATCTTATCCAAAAAATAAGCATTCGTATTTGCAAACTTGCCACGATAATCTGTCACCTTTAAACGAAAATATTTACAATCCGGATGCAGATCAAAAGCAGCTTCACATATACCATGATCATCCTCCGCAATTTTTAAAAGTGCACTTCTATTTCCTGTAATTAATATTATTCTTTCCACTGCAGACGTTTTAATATGAACCCTTCCATCGTCAATCCAGAGTTCATGAATCTCTGGACCACAAGAACTGTAAAAGTTTCCTTCTTCCATTGCTTTGGTAATAGTACGATATTCCAATTTGTCTGCTTTAATCATCACCCAGTTGCCACCAGAATCCCATCTCCTGGAATGTCTATTCTCGGAACCAACTTTATTGTGATTATCGTCAGTAGCAAGACAATACATGCGCTTTCCCGATCTTAACATATCATCGTACGTCGATCCGGAATATCCTTCATAACCGTCAAGTTCACAGATTGTATTGGCAATCTCCATAGCATTTAGATTCTCATACTGAATATATTGTTCATATTTTTCCATACTCCACGTTGGATGATTGTAAGTGACAAAAAATCCGTTCTCCCGTGCACGTCTGATAATATCATTAATACACTCAACCGTATAATAGCGCTCATAATCCGGTTCATTCACGTCAAACTGCACCTGATCTCTATAATTTATCGCATTACCAATCATATACTTCTCTCTATGCCAACATACTTGTTTTAGATTATCTGGCTTCAATGCAATCAAACAT
>DATCLI010000170.1:0-5600 GCA_036563955.1 Clostridia bacterium
GCACCCAACGGTAATCATAATCTGAAGGATTCACTTCAGTGTGTTTATTTTTGAAATCAAATATTAATTACTGCGTTAAAAAAGAGAAGGAAGGCAAGAGATAAAATGGCGAAAGAAATGATAGCCCTTATTTTAGCCGGAGGAGAAGGGAGCAGGCTTGGGGTTCTTTCAAAGCTTCTTGCTAAACCTGCTGTTTTATACGGCGGGAAATACCGGATTATTGATTTTACCCTGAGCAACTGCATAAACTCCGGGATCGATACTGTAGGCGTCCTTACACAATACCGCCCGCTTCAACTGAATCATCACATAGGGATTGGAAAGCCGTGGGATTTGGACAGGATGAACGGCGGCGTAACGATACTGTCTCCATTTACAAAACATCAGAAGGGTGAATGGTATTCCGGCAACGCCGACGCCGTATATCAAAACATACATTACGTCGATGAGCAGAACGCGGAAAACGTTATTATCCTCTCCGGCGATCATGTCTATAAAATGGATTACTCGCTCATGCTTGACTATCACAAAAAAAACAACGCCGACGCCACTATTTCCGTAATAAACGTCAAACCTGAGGAAGCAAGCCGGTATGGAATAATGAATACCACTGACGACGGAAAAATATATGAATTCGAGGAAAAACCGGAAAATCCGAAAAGCACGCTCGCATCGATGGGAGTATACCTGTTCAAATGGCCCGTTCTCAAGGAACTTCTCGTTGCGGATCACCAAAATGAACAATCCGGGCACGACTTCGGCAAAAACATTATACCTATGCTTGTACGGGAAAAAATGAACATATGGGCATATTCATTCTCCGGCTATTGGCGGGATGTCGGGACTATCCAGTCATACTGGGAATCTAACATGGATCTCGTTACAAGAGTGCCTCAGTTCAACCTTTTTGATCCGTTTTGGAGAATCTATACCCCTAATCCGATAAAACCCGCGCATTATATAAGCGATACAGGCCATGTAATACGTTCGATTATCGCGGAAGGATGCATGATCTACGGTCATGTAAAAAATTCAGTCATTTTCCCGGGCGTCGTTATAGAAAAAAACGCGCTCATTGAAGACTCAATTATTATGTCAAACAGCGTAATAAAATCAGGCTCGCACATTCTCTGCACAATCGTGGGCGAGAAAACAACGATAGGTTCGAACGTTGCGACGGGCAGGGGCGAATATGCCGAAAGCAGCTATAACAGTAAGGTTTACCAGACGAAAATCACCGTAATCGGCTCCTGCTCGAATATACCCGATAATACGGTTATAGGCTGCAATGTCGTTATCGACAACCATATTACCGCCGGGGATTTCACGTCTTTGGATATCCCGTCGGGTTCTTCCGTAATGAGAGGGGATGAACAAGGTGCATAACACCATGGGAATTATACTTACCGGAGGAAAAAACAACAGGCTTAAGGAATTATCGCTCGAGCGCTCAATCTCCGCGGTGCCTTTCGGCGGAAAATACAGGGCGATTGATTTTGCGCTTTCAAACATGGTAAATTCGGGGATTCGCAATATTGGAATACCAACGCAGTACAATTTCCGCTCGCTCATGGATCACCTTGGTTCGGGGAAGGAATGGGATCTTGACAGAAAGAACAACGGGCTTTTTATTTTTCCCCCGTATCTTTCCGAAAACGGCTCCGGGTGGTACAGGGGAACAGCCGACGCGATGTACAGCAACCTTACCTTTCTGAAACGCAGCAATGAGGAATTTGTCGTTATAAACCAGGGTTATGCGATCTACAACATGCTTTACGGCGATATGCTCGAACAGCATGTTGACAAGGACGCGGACATAACGATAGCGTGCCGGTATATGCATGATTTCAGCCAGGAAGAATTAACGCATCTTGGGATAATCGAAAGAGACAGTGAACAGCGAATAATCGATTTCCAGGAAAAACCGCTGAACCCAAAAAGCAATTTTGCTTCAATGGGCATATATATTATAAAAAGGAAGCTTTTGATATCACTTCTTGAAGACAGCGCCGCACACGGGTATTTTGAATTTGTAAAAGACATTTTGATAAAAAAGCTGTCAGAACTTCGTTTATATGCGTACGAATTCAAAGGCTACTGGAGGCCTTTGACGACAATTCAGCTTTATTACCGGTCCAACATGGAGCTTTTAAACCCTGATGTCCGCTATGAACTGTTCGTTAAAAACGGAAGAATCTTTACAAAGGTAAAGGATGAACCCCCCGCTAAATATAACGAGGAAGCGGTCGTAAAAAACTGCGTCATAGCGGACGGCTGCATAATTGAAGGGCATGTCGAAAACAGCATTGTATTCAGGGGCGTTAAAATTAAAAAAGGAGCGGTTGTTAAAAACAGCATAATAATGCAGGGGTCAATTATAGGAGAAAATGCATCTCTGAACAACTGCATACTCGATAAAAATGTGATAATCAGCATCGGGAAACAGCTTAACGGCGATACGAACTGGCCTCTGATCGTGGGCAAGGGCGTAACTGTTTAGGAAATGCGGAGAAAACAGGCTAAAATCAGGATTTTTTATGCTTCAGAAATTTCCTGCACGAAGTTTTTTATCGTTTCATCGTGCAGATAAAGCATTTCATATGCTTTGTTCCGCAGGTAGGTTAAGTTTTCGTTACTCCCGTCATCCATCATTCCTTTTCTCCTGTCAAGATTTATATCAACCCTGTACAGGTTCACCTTCGACAGCTTTTTCAGCATATGATTTGTGCTTATCCTCTGCCCGTCGCCAACGGCTGTTATAAGCGGGACATTCAGCCACGGCGCAATCCACTCGAAAAACCCCCATCTTTTTATCGTTTCGGTTTTATACTCTTCCGTTTGAATTCCCGTACCGAGCGAAAGAATTACATATTCATCGCGCCGATATATCTTGCGGGCTTCGATAAGCGCACTGAGCGCAGGGTTAATGCAAAAAATTCCGCCGTCCACAAGGCAGAATTCCGCAATGCTCTGTCCCAGGCTTTTTACATATACCGGAGAGAAATACGTCGGTACCGCCGACGTTGACAAAGCGGCGTCCGCCATGTAGAAATCGAGGTCTTCGTTTCCGCCCGCAAAGTCCGGCCTTTTTTTAATAAACACGGGCTGCATCGTTTTCATATCAAACGACGTAACAAGCAGATTCGTCAAAGCCTGATTAACCCTGCATTCTTTGAAAATATCATACAATATCTTTCTGAGCGGTTCCGAGCTGTATTTGCTTGTAAAAAGCTGCCTTACAACCTTGATTACTTTACGCTTATTACCGGGAAACACAACACTGCCCAATGTTTCATACAAAAACGGAAGCTCCTGGGCCTGTACGCCCCCGTTTCGATCGTACATATCCCCGTCCGTATATTTATATAAAGGCACGCTCAGGGCAAGGGCTATGAGACCGCCCGTTGACGTTCCGGCCATCAGGTCGAATATTTGGTGAAAAGGCTCTTTTATATTCTTCTTTTCCAGGTTTTCTTTCAGGGACGCAAGAAAGATCGACGGAATTATGCCTCTTATTCCTCCGCCGTCTATCGACAGAATAAAACATTTACGCAAAACCGCTTCTCTCCGCGTTATAATTCTTCCGTTATATATTTATGATAGAATTCGAGATTTTAGATTTTTGATTTTTGATTTTCCGTAAAAGATAAGTATTCGACGTCCGGTTACTGGCAATCAGCAGCCGGCTGCTCAAAAAGATTTTTTCTTATCCTCTTTAACTCATTCAATACAAATACTGCAGTAATAACAACCGATATGAAATCGGAAACGGGGAACGAAATCCATACCCCTGTTACTCCGGCGATCTTTGAAAGTATTATTACCATCGGGATCAACAGGATTATTTGCCTGAGCGAAACGAGAACAACGGAAGGAATCGCTTTGCCGAGCGCCTGGAACATAGCGGAACCTACAACCTGAACACCGACTATCGGCATCACGGCCATAAGCGTTCGCAGCGCCGGCACCCCGATAGACAGTATGACTTCTTTTTCCTCCGGCCTTATAAACAGTGACAGTAAAAACTCGGGAATAACCTGTGACATTGCCCAGGCTATCGTTGTAATTACCGTTGCTGAAATCATGCTCAGCTTAAGCACTTCCATAACGCGCTTCGGTTTTTTCGCGCCGTAATTGAAACCCATAATCGGCTGCATTCCGTGTACAATTCCAAACACGGGCATAATCATAAACATGCTGAGCCTGTTAAATATACCTATAACGTTTATCGCATCCGTTCCGCCGTATATTTTCAAAGCGTTGTTTACAACTATGGAAACCACGCTTGCCGAAGTCTGGCGGATAAATCCTGCGGTGCCCACGCCGAAAATTTCCTTCAATACGCTTAATTCCGGTTTAAAATGACGCAGCCCAATCTTTAAAGAACTCCTTCCGGATGTCATATACCATACAACAAGGAGAAACGAACAAAACTGGGATATGATTGTAGCCCAGGCGGCGCCTGCAATACCTAACCCGAAAACAAATATGAACAACGCGTCAAGGCCGATATTCATAACCGCTCCCGTAATCATAATGAGCATTGCCATCTTAGCGTTTCCTTCCGCGCGGATTATATTGTTTGAGCACAGCGTTATTATAAAAAAGACGCTTCCCATAAGAATAACGGATAAATATTCCTTCGCGTACGGCAAAAGGGTTTCAGTCGCGCCAAAAAGAATGAGAAAATCGTCAATGAACAAAAAACCTACCGCAACGGCTATAACGGCTATAATTGTAACAGACGTATATGCATTTCCTGCTGCCATGTACGCACGTTCATTATTACCGGCCCCTAAACTTCGTGAAATGAGAGAACCCGAACCTATGCCAATTAAAAATCCGAATGCCATAATGATCATCTGAAGAGGCATCGCCACGGTTAACCCGCCGATAGCGTTGCTTGAAACTCCCTTGCCGACAAAAATCGTATCGACCAGATTATACATGGCATTTACAAGCATTCCGACAGCCGCTGGTACCGAAAGCTCTAAAAGCAGTGCCGGGATTTTCTTTTCTCCCATATTTTGATGTGTTTTATTCACGTATAACCTCCCGGGATATCGTATCAATGTTTTAAAGTATAAATCATTTCACAATGAACGGCAACGGAAATGTTTTTTTGAAGTCAATCCTTTGATAAAATAACATACAGCCGGCCTTTCCGTATGCTCACCCAGGCCTCGTCCGATGTAAATTCGTTGCTTACACCAAGAGTCGTTCCGATCGTCATTACCGCGCCGGCTAACGGATAGGCGAGCCCGCCCGTATAAATGCCTTCAACCATTGGAGTTGCCGGAATTAAAGACAGTTTATAGTTTTCTTTCTTTTTTATTTTTATTTTATCGTCAATAAGATAAACAATATTGTTTTCATCAATAAGAACCCCTTCGAGACCTGAATCTAAAATTTTGTGCAAAAGCTGCAGGTTTGAAAGGGTGTGATCAATTCTTGTTCCGAAAGCCCCGGCAATGAATATGCGCCCGGCTCCGCAACCTATGGCGCATTCAACCGCGAGTTCCGTATCCGTCATGTCTTTTCGGACAGGATGCTTTATAATTTCCACACCGGATTTTTTATACTCTTCAAGAATATCTGGA